>JAKISV010000138.1 GCA_021648425.1 Rhizobiaceae bacterium | reverse complement strand
CAGCAGCAGAGCGTGGACGGTCACATGTCGGGTGTGGCCCAAGCTTGAGGCTGGCGAATACCCGAAAAGGGCCTCGTTACTGTGGGCTTACTTCGGAACCAGACCAAAAATCTCTGCGCGGGGCTTTCAGGTGAAAGCCATAGTGCAGCAATACTGCGATAGGTTTTTGTTTGAAGCCCCGCAAGTTTGCACTTTTATTCATAGCGCTGGTGCTGGGATGCATCGAGTGAATGGGGGAGTGTGTTTAATTAAACCAGTTCGTTGTAATTTACCTTGAAATCGACACCGCAATCACCAACATTATAACTTCCATGAAAAAATTTATGCGCCGAGCTGCCCTTTTCATTCTTATCTTTTTCATTAGCCCCAGTGTGACCTATCTGGCCATCTGGGTGGCCGGTGATCGCCCGGCAAACTGGAGTGTGGCTAACTGGTCGAGTGCGGGAATTTTGCCCGCCGCCGCAAGCCAGGTACAGGCAAAGGTTTATGTGCTGTCGGCCAGAACCGGGGGTTTGAAAGGCGCTATTTCCACGCCCACCTGGATCGTGCTCAAACGGCAGGGCGCCACCGCTTATAATCGCTATGATGTGGTTGGCTGGGGCAGACCCGTTCGCCAAAACGCTTATCCCGCCGATGGCAGGTGGTACTCAAATGATCCGAAAATTATCTTTGAGGCCAGTGGCAAAGCTGCAGCGACGCTTATTCCGCAAATAGAAAAAGCCATTGCCAATTACCGATGGCAGCACCGTGGTGACTATGTTTTATGGCCGGGTCCCAATTCCAATAGTTTTGTCGCCAGTATCGTGCGCACCGTAGGGGGTTTTGATGTTGATATGCCGGTAACAGCCATCGGCAAAGATTTCCCGTTAACGGGAAAATTCGTTGATTATGATGCGGTGCGCGGCACATTTAAACTCTCGCTGAATGGTTATGCCGGTCTCACAATGGGCTGGCGGTTTGGCATAGAAATCAATCTGCTTGGCCTGGTAGCCGGGTTCGACTGGGTTCGCCCAGCAATCAAACTGCCGGGTTTTGGCAGGATAGGCTGAATTGTCCCTGATCACCTGAAACTGAAGCAAGTGAATAAATTGGGCTTGATGAGAACCGTGAGAATTGATTTTGGGGTAGTTTGGCTGATACTATCTTTTGGCTGACCCTTATTTGGAGGAGGAATTCAAGCATGGTCGAAAAGAATCCGCCGCAAACCTGGCGGCCTCCACCTATGCCGGTAATCCGCACGGTGCAGGCTTCCGACATTATTGCTTCACTTAAAGCGGGAGTTTCAGATTTTCTCAATGCGCCATTATTTGGAATTTTCTTCGGTGCCATTTATGCTGTGGGTGGCTTGCTGATTTTAGCAGGCCTCACCATTCTGGATTCCTCCTGGCTAATCATTCCGGTCGCCATCGCCTTTCCTTTCATTGGTCCCTTTATCGCTGTGGGCCTTTATGAGGTCAGCCGGAGGCGCGCTGCGAATATTCCGTTGAAATGGGGCGAAGTCCTGTCGGTCATTGCAGTTCAGCGCGAGCGACAGTTTGGTTTGATGGCCTTTGCCATCATGTGCATTATCTGGTTGTGGATATTTCAGATAAGACTTCTGTTGGCATTGTTTTTGGGGTTCCAGTCATTTTCCAGCGTTCAGAGTTTTATTCAGGTGATCACAACTACACCCGAAGGGCTGGGATTTCTGGTTCTGGGAACTGCCATCGGCGCCATTTTGGCATTTGTGCTGTTTGCAACAACAGTGATTGCAATGCCGTTGCTGCTGGATCGCGATATCGACGTGATCTCTGCAATCATCACCAGCTTCAAAACAGTGTTTAAAAGTCCCCTCGTCATGATTGCCTGGGGAATTGTAGTTGCGGCTTTAACCATTTTAGCGTTGTTGCCGGCATTCCTTGGCCTGATAATTATTCTGCCAATTCTGGGTCATGCCACCTGGCATCTGTTTGAAAGGGCTGTAGAAAAGTTATGAGAATATTCTGAATTGGCAAACGCAGTTTTCCATGCGTTTGCCATTGTTGAATTTTGCTTTTATTCGCCAAATCCGTATTTCTCAGTGACAAAATCTATATCTTTGTCGCCGCGCCCTGAAAGATTGATCAGGATGGATTTGCCAGGATTATCTTTTGCTTCACGCATGGCAAATGCCACCACATGGGCGCTCTCGAGAGCCGGAATAATTCCTTCTTTGGATGAGAGCTGATAGAATGCATCAAGCGCTTCTTTATCAGTTGCGCCGGTATAATTAACCCGTCCTATCTTATGCAAATGTGCATGTTCGGGGCCAACGCCTGGATAGTCCAGTCCTGATGCAATGGTGTTTACGGGTGCTGGATTTCCATCTTCATCTTTGAGCACCAAAGTGCGGAAAGCATGAATATCGCCGTCTTCACCATAAGAAATGGTTGCGGCGTGATCGCCCAGTTTGGTTGATGATCCAAAAGGCTCAACTCCATGCAGCAAAACATCCTCGTCATCAATAAACCCGCTAAACAACCCCATAGCATTCGAACCGCCACCAACACAGGCTGCGACCATATCGGGTAGTTCGCCGTTCATTTCCAAAAATTGCTCGCGTGCCTCCGTACCTACTATTCTTTGAAAGTCACGAACCATTTTAGGAAAAGGATGGGGGCCGACAACGGAGCCGATACCAAACAGCGCCTTGTCTGCCTGACCCATATAAGAACCAAATGCACTGTCGACTGCCTCTTTAAGGGTTGCAGCACCTTCGGTTACCGTCACCACTGTTGCGCCCAACAGTTTCATGCGCACAACATTGGGATGTTCTTTTTTGATATCCACCTCACCCATGTGAATTTCGCATTCCATATCAAAATATGCCGCAGCGGTTGCCAGTGCCACGCCATGCTGACCGGCTCCTGTTTCTGCAATCAACTTGGTTTTGCCCATATGTTTGGCCAGCAACGCCTCTGCCATGCAATGATTGAGTTTATGCGCACCGGTATGGTTGAGGTCTTCGCGTTTGGCATAAATCTGCGCTCCGCCTCCCAGTTTTGAAAGGTTACGCAGATAAGAGATCGGCGTTGGCCTGCCCTGAAAATGTTTTCGGATATATTTCAGATCATTCAGGAATTCAGATGATTTGGAAAGCCGGTCATAGGCTGCTTCAATTTCCTTAAAATGCGGCACAAGCGGTGGGGGCAGCATAGCTCCACCATATTCGCCAAAAAAACCCTCGCGGTCCGGTGTGTTTTTAAAGTATGAACCCATAATTTATCTCCCAATTTAACTGTTTAGTTTTTCTTGGATTAATCCTGAGCCAAACTATGGTGTATTTGCAAGACAAATTTGAAATTTAGGGTGATAACAGGCCCAACCTCTCGCGATGCCAAAAGCGCCACATCAATAATGCTGAAGCCGTCGCCAATCCGAGTGCTAGACCAATCCAAACCCCCACGCCTTCAAGACCCAAAGGAAATGCCAGCAGATAAGCCATTGGCGCGCCAACTATCCAGTAACTGAATATTGCCATTTTTGTGGGGGTGGCGATATCCTTTATGCCGCGAAGCGCGCCGATCATCATTACCTGAATACCATCCACCAGCTGAAATGCGGCTGCAACCATCAGCAGCGGTACGGCATAAAGAAGAACATCAAGCGCGTCACTGTTTTTCATATCGAGAAATAACCCGGCAAAAAACTCCGGCATTGCAACGATGATAATTGCAGCACTGAGGGTAGCAATTATGGCGATTAATAATGCTGCATAACTGGCCTGTGCAATTGCCCGATTATCCTGACGCCCGTGGGCATTGCCAACGCGAACGGTGGCGGCATTTGAAAGACCTAAGGGTATCATAAAGGTGACGGCCGCTATTTGCAGAGCAACACCATGGGCTGCCAGCGGAACAGTCCCCAACCAGCCCATCATGATCGAAGCGGCATGAAACAGGCCTACCTCGGCCAACACGCCGATACCAATCGGCAAGCCCATTTTCACCACATCGCGAAATGCCTCCCAGTCCGGTTTCCACAGGCGGGTGAAAATTTCATATTTGCGGGTACTTTGCTTGATCAGAATATAAACAACCAGAATGATGACAATCAGCGTATGGGTTCCAAGTGACGCCCATGCAGCCCCTTCAATCTCCAGCCGCGGCGCGCCGAAATTACCGAAAATCAAGGCGTAATTTAGAATTATATTCAAAATTACGCCACCAAGCGTGGCAATCAATACGATACGTGCCAGTTCCAGAGCGGTAAGGAATGAGCGCAAAATCATCGATAAAAGCGAAGGAAAAATTCCCCACATGGCAATCATCAGATAATCTTCAGCAAGCAGTATATTCTCGATCTCCTGACCAAGAAAAATATAGATTGGTTTTGATTGCCACATGATGGCCAATGCAAAAAAGCAGTAGATCATGGTCGCCCACAACCCCATTCTCATCGAACGGCGCACCGCCCTGTCATCTCCCGAACCCAGCGCATTGGCGGCAATCGGTACAATGGCAATGGCAATGCCTGCACCAAAAATATAAACGAAGAAAAACAGCTGTGTCCCCAACACGATTGAGGCTAGCTCGCGCGCGCCAAGCCAGCCGATCATGATTGTGTCGGTTACACCGATCCCCATTTGCGCCAGTTGCGCGCCCACCAGCGGCAAGCCAAGCACAAGCGTCGCCTTGACGTGCGTTCTGAAATTTTTCGCATCGGGCTTCGTCGGTTCCCCGCGCTCAATGATTTTCCTGGGAGAATTCACATCGATATCCATGAATTGCGATGGGCCAACCCAATCAGAGAAACCTGAGGCGGGCAACATAATTCTGCTGATTTCCCGTGCAAGATTTGCAAACTGGTAATAATGTAATATTGAAACTCGCGACGCTGCTATATTTGAGGACAACTAAATGACGCTGACAATATTCCGCTTTTCATTCACTGCAATATCACTACTGGTTTTAAGTACCCTTGCACTGGCAGGCAGCGCAACGGCACAGACTTTCTCTACCAGTGCAGGCAAAGTGAAAGTGGAAACGGTTGCCACGGGCCTTTCGAATCCATGGGCAGTGGCATTTCTTCCAGGTGGCAATTTTCTGGTAACGGAGCGCAGCGGTGCAATGCGTATTGTTGGCGCTGATGGAACGCTTGGCGGTCCACTTGAAGGCGTGCCTGATGTTGTTGCCGAAGGTCAGGGTGGCTTGCTTGATGTTGTCCTTGCTCCTGATTTTGAGAAAAGTGGAACGCTGTTTCTTTCATTTTCAGAGCCCGGGGCAAAAGGTGGTACGGGCACTGCTGTTATGCGTGCAAATCTGGTGCGCGACGGTGCGCTCAAGGGGCGGCTTGAGGGCGGTGAGGTTATTTTCAGAATGAATAAGTTCACCAATTTTGGCCTGCACTTTGGTTCGCGAATTGTTGTGGCGCGCGATGGTAATCTGTTTATCACCCTGGGTGATCGCGGTGAGATGAACCGCGCCCAGGATTTTGCCGATCTGGCTGGCGGTGTGGTACGCATTTCACCGGATGGGTCGATCCCTTCTGATAATCCCTATCTGGGCCAAAGCGACATTGCACCTGAGTTCTGGAGTGTTGGCCACCGCAATGCCCAGGGCGCAGCACTGCGACCATCAGATGGCAGCTTGTGGACTGTCGAACACGGCGCTCAGGGCGGTGATGAAATCAACAAGCCTCTTGGCGGCCTCAACTATGGTTGGCCGGTCATTACCTTTGGCACCAATTACGGCGGTGCAAAAATAGGCGTGGGAACTGAAGCTGAAGGAATGCAACAGCCGGTTTATTATTGGGACCCCTCTATTGCGCCCTCAGGTTTGGCATTTTATCAGGGCGAATTATTCCCCGACTGGAACGGCGATCTGCTGGTGGGGGCTCTTAAGGACCGGATGATGGTGCGCCTTGAAATGGATGGTGACAAAGTGGTGAGCGAAGAACGCTTATTACAGGATGAATTTGGTCGCATCAGAGATGTGCGTGTTGGCCCAAAGGGAGCAATTTACCTGCTGATTGATGATGCAAACGGCAGCCTGTTGAAAGTCACCCCGGCAAAATAGATATCACCTTGATGAGATCAATCATCCTTCAGCCGGTAAATACCATCCTTGTCTTTTACCAGTGGCTGGGGCTCGCCTGTACTGCTTTTATCTACTTCCGCTTTGCGCAGTTCTTCACGAACCCGGTTCATTTCGCGTTTGATCGCGCGGTAAATGTACCACACAGCGCCCACTACCAGAATGAGGATTAGCAGTTTTGGCAAATTGAACACCTCCGTCTCTCCGGTATTTTTACTTTTGCAATGTGCCCAAGTTTATCATAATCCAAACCGTGACCACAAGGCGCGCTCTTCAATCGCATCGATTGCCCTGTCCACTACACCTGCTCCAAGTTCAGCACCTGAAAAACCAGCACTAATTCCACCGGGCGTACCACGGGCAAAAATTCCGCGTCGCGGCTGAATTAGTTTGAGTTGGGTTTTTTCGCCATAACGTTCTTTAAGAATGTCGCTGATATGCCCAAGCCCGTCAATCAGGCCCAGTTTCAATGCGGTGGTTCCAGTCCAGAAACGTCCGGAAAATAAATCCTTGTCATCGGCAAGCTTATCGCCGCGAGCCTCTTTCACCATGTTGATGAAAACCTCATGTATTTCCAGCAGCAGCTTGTTGAGATATTTAACATCTTCCTTGTTTTCAGGCTGAAAAGAATCAAGGGTCACCTTGTTTTTACCCGCCGTATAGACCCGGCGTTCAACGCCGAGTTTTTCAATTGTTTTGTCCAACCCAAAACCGGCAGAGACAACTCCAATTGAGCCGATGATCGAAGTTTCATCGGCAAATATTTCATCACCGGCAAGCGAAATCATATAACCACCTGATCCGGCAACATCCTCTACAAATACCAGAACCTTTTTGCCATGCTCTTTTGCCAACGCCCTGATACGTGAAACAATCATACGTGATTGCACGGGTGAACCACCCGGAGAATTGACAACCAGCGCTACGGCAGGAGCGTTTTTTATTTTGAACGCTTTATCCAATAAAGGTGCGACACCGGCCAGATTGAGGTTTTTGCTCATGGGTGAGTTGGCAGGAGAAATCACTCCGCTCAACCTGACAATGGGAATAATAGTCAGATCCTTGCGGAATCGCGAAGGAATAAATTTTTCAAATTTCATACGAATTTCATCCAGATTAATCAAAAGCTGCTTTGAGTTTCGGGCCTTGGCCCCAGGCATTTCACAATACGGACTCAAGATGGTGAAAACAACCGTCGATTACAAGGGCTTGAAAGGCAATCTGACTGTAAGTGCTGAACGAAAAGCACTCAAATATTTTCATAGCGAAAAAGCAGGCTCTATACCCACACTCCCACCTTCACTCGATGCATCCCAGCACCAGCGCTATGAATAAAAGTGCAAACTAGCGGGGCCTTCAACAAAAACCTACACAGTATGCGACTGCAACACGGCTTTTATCAAAAGCCCCGCG
>JAKISV010000137.1 GCA_021648425.1 Rhizobiaceae bacterium | reverse complement strand
GTTGGAAACATCCCTATGATCTGATGCCGCGCGCTTTTCCAGGTTAGAGCATTTTCGGGTTATTTTGGACCATACCCGGCTGGCGGGGCCAAGCTAACCCTGCTTTGCCTTGGCTCAGCGTGAAAGCGGTCATTCGACTAAAAGGCAAAGAGCGGCGGGTTTGTCCCGCTCAGGCGTGTGCGGTGTAGCCTTTGCAAATGTCGTCTATTTTGTTTTATCAGCGACAGGTATCGCCGCGCTTATCATAGCTTCAAATTTGGTTTTCTCGATCATCAAATGGGTCGGGGTTGCATACCTGCTGTGGCTGGGGATCACTGCCATATTCAGCCGCTCCGGAATGATCAATGTAAGTGTTGGAAAACGGCAAACACATTGGGGTAAACTCTTTTCCCAAGGGTTTATCATTGAGATCGCCAACCCTAAAGCACCCTTGTATTTCGCAGCCATTCTCCCTCAATTCGTTGAGCCCGAACTTCCTATTCTTCCCCAATTGCTAATCATGGGTCTAGTCACCCTTGTTATGGATTTGTTTTCATACAGCGCTTATGAAATTTTGGGAGACCGGATTGCACGAGGCGGCCTTAAAGGTTGGGTGGTAAACCTGATAAACAAGGTCGCTGGCGGAGCGCTAATTTACGTAGGTGTGAAAATGGCACGTGTCAGTGTAAGTCGATAGGAATGCAGGTCCCCCGAAGCTTTCACTAACGAAGTCGTCGAAGCAGACGTTGGCGACGTGCGCAGCATTGGTCAGATTGGGCTCAATATGGATATTTAGTCGCTCATTCACCCTACCAACTATACCGCTTTACCCACACCTGCCTTCACCCCCGCTTACGCTTATTCTCCCGTTTCTTGCTCACCGCTTCACTGGAAGCACCCTTGTTCACCATCGCGCCTATTGCGCCGGTTATTGCATCAATGGTCGGGCGCTCTTTCTTCTGGTGGCTGTCGATGGCTTTGCGCATGGCGGCGAGGTGTTCGCATGAGGTGCCGCAGCAGCCGCCGATGATTTTGGCGCCTGCGTCGATGGCAAGACCGGCATAGTCGAACATTAGTTCAGGCGTGCCGGTATAAACGACGTTTTCGCCCTGAATGACAGGAATGCCGCAGTTGGCTTTGGCGATTACTGTGACTTGCGGGCTGGCATCGGTGATATCGAGAACGGAGGCCAGCAGGTCGGAGGCGCCTACGCCGCAGTTTGCGCCGATGGCGAGCGGTGCTTCGCCTTCGCCTTTAATGCTTTCATGCATGTCGGCTGGCGTCATGCCCATCATGGTGCGCCCGGCGGTATCAAAAGAAGCGGTGATGACATAGGGCATGTCGAGGGAATTGGCGGCTTGGGCTGCGGCCTGCATTTCATCTACTGCCGACATGGTTTCAATCCAGAACACATCAACGCCACCGGCTTTGAGGCCTTCCATCTGTTCGATAAATGCTTCAACGGCCCCCTCATAGGTGAGTTCGCCAAGGGGCACTAATAGTTCGCCGGTGGGGCCGACTGAACCGCCGACGATGACTTTGCGATCGGCTTTGTCAGCCACTGCGCGGGCGATTTTTGCGGCTTTTTCGTTTAACTCAAAGGTTCTGTCCTGGGCCTGGTGCAACTTAAGCCGATGGCGGGTGCCGCCAAAAGAATTGGTGAGAATGATATCAGAGCCCGCATCAACAAAATCCTGGTGGAGTTTGGTGATTTTTTCAGGTGCGGTATCGTTCCAGAATTCAGGCGACTGGCCGGAGGTCAACCCCATCTCAAACAGGTTTGTCCCGGTGGCACCATCAGCAAGCAGGACGCCTTTTTCTTGCAGGAGAGTGGATAATGGGTTGGACAATTTCAAAATATCCTTGAGTGAGTATGAATGGGAATATTACGATATAAAGATTTCTTTATATTAATGCAAGAAGCTAATTCCTGATAAATTCGCGTTCAGATAAGTTGTAGAAAAATGCCAAAATTAATAATGCCGTAATGAATTCTAAACCGCCTGTTTACGATATGGGTCTAAAACCGTTGAAGTGGCGAGTTTATAAGTTGCCACATTCCCGGATTCAGGTATATGCGTACCGGGATTATTAAATTGCCAGTTGAGTATTGGTAGTATTCACCGAACGGCCAGCGTGTATTGCTGGCGGTTCGGTGTTTTCGTTTTTGGAGCAATATTGATAAATATTGACTAAAAACCAGGGTGGGCCCTAAACCTAACTCAAAGCCAATTGATATTTCTCAAAATTTATTCTATTGACCTAACGGAATACAAATACGGGGCGTATGATGTATGCGGATATGAAATCATTGCTCGCAAAGCTTGATGCTCATGCGGGTGAGCTGATCGAGTTTACACCCAGCGATACGCGTGTTGCTGCAGCAGTTCTGCTGTTTCGCGCTATTTTGGCTGACGGGCGTGTGCGTGACGTTGAAATGAAGCGTTATCGCGAAATCCTGCAGGACCATATGGATGTTGAACCAGATGAACTTCGCCTGTTTGAAGATGCGGTGCGAAAACAGTCTGACAGCGAAACGTCCCTGCTGCCCCATACGATGCTGGCTTCAAAAATGCCGCTGAAGACCAAACGCGAGATACTTCAGTTTATGAAGGAAATCTCTGTCAGTGATAATGAGCTGCATGAATTTGAAATCAATCTGGTAACGCGGAATGCAAAAATGTTGGGCCTGCCGATTGATGAAGGTGAGTTCTAAAGCATGTGGGGTAATTACTCTTTTAGGTTTTGGTTTGCTTTAAGATGGTTTGCAGATTTGGGGAAGCGGCAAGAAGCTGTCTGGTGTAGGCGGTTTTTGGATGGTCGAATATTTGCGATACCGCACCGCGCTCAATAATTTTTCCTTCTTTCATCACCATCACATCATCGCAGAATGCGCGCACCACTCCCAGATCATGGGTGATAAACAGGTAGGCGAGGCCGAATTTTTCCCGCAGTTCATTTAACAAATCAAGCACCTGGGCGCGGATGGAAACGTCGAGGGCCGAGACGGGTTCATCGGCGATAATCAGGCGCGGTTTGGTTACCAGTGCGCGCGCAATTGCCAGGCGCTGGCGCTGGCCACCGGAAAATTCATGGGGGTATTTTTCCAGGTCATCAGATTGCAGGCCAACCTGTTCGAGCGCGTCAACAAGTTCGAGGCGGGTTAGTTTTTCTGCTGCCAGATGCATGGGTTCTGATACGATACGAGCAACCTTGTGGCGGGGATTGAAAGAACCATAAGGGTCCTGAAATACAATTTGCATATGGCGGCGGGCCGCAAAAATCTGTGAACGGGAGGCCGTCAGCAGGTTATTGCCTTCAAAATTAATTTCACCCGATGCCGGCTCCTGCACACGCAACAATGTTCTTGCAAGGGTGGATTTTCCGCATCCTGATTCTCCCACCAGGGCCAAAGTCTGGCCTGGAAAAATTTCGAAAGAGACATCATCAACAGCGCGAAATGCGGTGGGTTTTCGAAATAATGATTTTCGCCTGCCTGGATATTCGCAAATGAGATTGTTTACCTGCAGCAAAGGAGACGTTTTTGCGGCAATGCTGCTTTTGGCAGTTACCGGCTTGAGGTTTCGTCGTGGTGAGTGGGTGGAAGCTTCAATCAGCTGACTTGTATAGGGATGAGACTGGTTGCGTAAGATATCATGGGTTGAACCGGCCTCAATGATATTGCCCGTACGAATGATGGTGATGTCATCGGCCGTATTTGCAATCACGCCAAGATCATGGCTGATCAACAGCAGCCCCATTTTATTTTCATCAACAAGATTGCGAAGTAAATCAAGAATTTGTGCCTGGATGGTTACATCAAGAGCGGTGGTGGGTTCATCGGCAATCAGTAATTTGGGTTTCATGGCGCAGGCAATAGCTATCACCACACGTTGACGCTGACCGCCTGAAAGTTCGTGGGGGTAGCGGCTGAGCGGGAATTTCGCTACTGGGAGGCCTACCTGTTCCAGTATTTTTATAGTGCGATCGCGGGCATTTGCACCACTTGCGCCCGTATGAAAACGAATGCCTTCGGCAATCTGCTCACCAATGGTTTTAACCGGATTGAGCGCGGTCATCGGCTCTTGAAATACCATGCCAATGTCATCGCCCCGCAGGGCGCACATCTGTTTTTCTGTGGCTTGCAGCAGGTTTCTACCATCAAAATCGATGGTGCCTGAAGTGGTGGATGCATTGGGTAACAGTTGCATGATGGCGAGTGCGGTTATTGATTTGCCGGAACCCGATTCACCTACCAGGCCCATGACCCGGCCTGGCGATATGTCCAGTTCAATATGGTTGAGAATGGTGGTGTCACCAATGGTGAGTGATAAATCGCGGATTGAAAGCACGCTATCGCTCCCTGCGCAATTTGGGGTCGAGCAAATCGCGCAATCCATCGCCCAGCAGATTGAGGCCCAGCACGGTGATAATGATGGCGATGCCGGGAAACAGTGCCATATGGGGGGCAAAACTCATCATGGTTTGCGCTTCAAACAGCATGCGGCCCCAGCTTGGCATGGGGGGTTGAGTACCCAGGCCCACATAAGAAAGACCCGCTTCTGCCAGAATGCCAAGTGAAAATTGAATGGTTGCCTGAACAATCAGCAGGTTGGCGATATTGGGCAGAATATGCTCGATGGTAATGCGGGTAGCTGATTTTCCGGCCACGCGCGCGGCCATGACATATTCGCGTGGCCACAATGCCATGGCTGCAGAGCGTGAAATTCTGGCGAATACCGGAATATTGAATATGCCAATGGCGATAATGGCATTGATGGCACCGGGGCCGAATATGGCGGTTATCATTACGGCAGATAAAAGAGCGGGAAAGGCAAACACCAGATCGTTGAAACGCATCAGGATTTCTTCCAGCCAGCCTTTTTTTGCAGCGGCCAGTGTACCGAGAGGGACGCCGATCACCAGGCCGATGCCAACGGCGACAAAAGCAACGGCAATTGAATTGCGTGCGCCCACCATGATCATTGAAAACATGTCGCGGCCAAAGTGGTCGGTGCCGAATATGAATGTTGTGCCCGGTTTTTTCAGGCGGTTGACGATTTCGAGTTTGGTAACATCGTAGGGGGTCCAGACAAAAGACAATAACGCCATGGCGACTATCGTGATGGTGATGACCATGCCAATGACAAATGAACGATTGCGCAGTGCCTTAGCGATAAAGTCTCGCCAGGTTTCGCGCTCTTCGTGGGGTGCATCGATATTCATTCATCTAGCTCCGCTCAGCGTGCAGGCGCGGATCAACCCAGGCATAGGCAATATCAACCAGAAAGTTGATGAGGATAACAGTGGCAACCAGCAGCACGACGGTGCTTTGTACAACAATCAGGTCGCGCTGGGTAATGGCCTGAAAAATCAGGCGACCAAGGCCGGGCAGGTAGAAGACGTTTTCAATAATTATGGTGCCGGCAAGCAAAAAGGCAAATTGTAGACCCATGATGGTAAGGACCGGTATCAGCGCATTGCGAAGTGCATGTCGCCATAACACCATGGAACGGGTTAGGCCCTTGGCGCGGGCGGTGCGGATATAATCTTCGCCCAGGGATTCAAGAAGAGCGGAGCGGGTGACGCGGGCAAGAATTGCCGCTTGCGGCAGGGCCAGCGCAATGGCTGGCAGGATAAGCGATTTCAGTGCAACAAATATGCCTGCCTGCCATCCGGGAAATCCACCGGCAGGCACCAGTTGAAACATCACAGCAAAAACATAAACCATCAGCATGGCAAACCAGAAATTGGGAATGGCAATGCCCATCTGGGTGAGGCCCATAATGCCGGTATCTGGCGCTTTGCCACGCCAGGAGGCAGCAAAAATACCGGTGGGGATGGCGATGATTGTTGAAAGTGCCAGGGCAATCAGAGCAAGTGGCAGGGAGACAATGGTGCGTTCAGCGATCAGTTCCCATACCGGCACTGCATAGGTGTAACTTGTACCAAAATCGCCAATCAGCATGCCGCTCACCCATTGCAGGTAACGGGTGATGAGCGGTTGATCGAGGCCCATTTGCTGGCGAAGTGCGGCCAGCGTTTCATCGGTTGCGCCAATGCCCAGGATAATCTGGGCGGGGTCGCCGGGAACAATTTCCATTACCGCGAAAATGACAACCGTTGCCAGCGCCAGGGTGATCAACAGGGACGTAAAACGGCGGATAAGGAAATAGGTCATGGGGGGTTCTTATATCAAGTCCGAGGTTGAAGACGACAGATTTCCTGACCTGATCACTCCACTTATGCTTTATTCCTTCCAGCGAACCTGCGTCAAATCATTGGCCTGCACCGGTGAATTCTCCCACAGGCCTTCAAGTTTAGCATTCCAGATGCCAGCTTTTGCAAGTTGGAACAAATAGCCGTTGACGGCATCTTCGGAAATGATGTTCTGGGCCTGACGCATCAAAGCGTAGCGTGCTTTGGTTTCCACGGTGGCATTGAGTTTTTCCATTACGCCCTGGAAGGTCTTACTGTCATACTGGAAATAATAGTCAGGATTGGCGTAGATATTGATGTCCTGAGGCTCTGTGTGGGAAACAATGGTGAGGTCAAAATCCTTGCCCTTGAAAGCCTGCTCAAGCCATTGGCTCCACTCTACCGGAATGATTTCCAGATCGATGCCAATTTCACGCAGGGATGCCGCAACTATTTCTCCGCCTCTTCGTGCATAAGTTGGCGGGGGAAGTTTAATGGTGGCTTTGAAGCCATCGGGAAATCCTGCTTCAGCCAGCAGGGCTTTGGCCTTGGCAATGTCGCGGGGATACATATTGACATTGTCGACATAGGCCGGGTGATGGGGGGCGAAGTGGGTGCCAATGGGTGTACCCAGACCAAACATTGCGCCATCGATGATAGCTTTACGATCAATGGCATGGGCAATGGCGCGGCGCACACGGATATCATCAAAAGGTTTTTTCTTGTTGTTGATGGCGAGAATGGTTTCGCCCTCCGTGGAACCTATCACCACGGTAAAGCGCGCATCTGCCTTGAACTGCGGGATGGCTTCGGGTGAAGGAAAATTGGCAAAAGCGTCAACATCACCAGCCAGCAGTGCTGCAACGGCGGCGGCAGGGTCGGGGATAATGCGGAAAACCGCTTTATCCAGAACCTTGGCTTCCCCCCAATAGGCGTCATTTTTTACCAATTCAATCAAACTGCCTTTGGCCCATTTGGAAAACTTGAATGGTCCGGTGCCGACCGGGTTGGCCTTGTTGGTTTCAACGCTTTCACTGCCAACAATGATCGCATCGCCCCAGCCCATGTTGAACAGAAAGTTGCCTGCGGGCGAAGAGAGGGTGATTTTTACCGTGGCAGGATCGACAACCTCAATGGTGTCAATGGCCTTGAACAGGCCTTTTTGGGCGTTGGTGGAATCTTTGCCGCGAGCGCGATCTAAGGAGAATTTCACGTCTTCTGCGTTAAAATCGGTGCCGTCGTGGAATTTCACGCCGGTGCGTAATTTGAATGTGTAGGTTTTGCCATCATCAGAAACCTGCCAGCTTTGCGCCAGTGCCGGTTGTACGGCCCCGGTTTTATCTATGCGGGGGAGGCCTTCAAACACATTTGCATAAACGACTTCGTCAATTGCTGCTGCGGCACCGGCGGTCGGGTCAAGGGGCGGCGGCGCAAGGGCCATTCCAA
>JAKISV010000136.1 GCA_021648425.1 Rhizobiaceae bacterium | reverse complement strand
CCTGCAATTAAAAGCGATATTACATGTTTCCTCTCCCTCGCCATGACCTGAAACCCAACACCGCTGAATTCGAAAATTTCCCATTAATCAAGCCCACCGGTTTTCGCGAATATGATGCGCGCTGGTGGTTTGGCAACCCGGCCAGTGACAGGCCACCGGAATTAAATCTGATGGGTGTGCAGGCGCTTGGCATGGGGTTGGGCACGTTAATACAGGAACTGGGCGCAGGGCCGGATATTGTCGTGGGTCATGATTTTCGATCCTATTCGACGGCAATCAAAAATTCGCTGGTCAGCGGGTTGATGGCAGCAGGCGCACGGGTAAAGGACATCGGACTGGCCCTTTCTCCCACCGCCTATTACGCACAATTTGCCCTTGATGTGCCTTCGGTTGCCATGGTTACCGCTTCCCACAACGACAATGGCTGGTCCGGTGTAAAAATGGGTTGCGAGCGGCCTTTGACTTTTGGCCCGGATGAAATGGGTCGGTTGCGTGATATTGTTTTAGGCGGTGAATGGAAGCTAAAAGGCGGCGGCGAATATGAATTCATTGAGAATTTTGCCCAACGCTATATTGCGGATTTAACCGAACGCCAGCCGTTTTCGCGCAAAATCAAGGCAGTTGTCGCCTGCGGAAATGGCACAGCAGGCGCTTTTGGCCCTGCGGTATTAGAAAAGCTTGGCATTGATATTGTCCCAATGGACATTGAACTTGACCACACATTTCCCAACTACAATCCAAATCCAGAAGACATGAAGATGCTGCATGCAATGGCCGACAGGGTTCGTGAAAGCGGTGCTGATCTGGCGCTTGGTTTTGATGGCGACGGTGATCGCTGCGGTGTTGTAGATAATGAAGGTGAAGAAATATTTGCCGACAAAGTCGGTGTCATGCTGGCACGTGATATTTCCTGCGTCCATGATAACCGGCAATTTGTAGTTGATGTAAAATCAACCGGCCTGTATTTAACCGATCCGGTTTTGAATGAACTGGGTGCAAAGACAGACTATTACAAAACCGGCCATTCCTACATCAAACGCCGGGTTAATGAACTGAATGCCATTGCCGGGTTTGAAAAATCCGGGCATTTTTTCTTTAATGCCCCTATTGGTCGCGGTTATGATGATGGCATCGTCACCGCGATTGCAGTTTGCGACATGCTTGATCGCAATCCAAATAAAACCATGGCCGATCTTCGTCGCTCATTACCGCAAACCTACGGCTCGCCATCAATGTCACCCCATTGCGCAGATGAAGTTAAATATGGTGTGGTGGATAAGGTTGTGGTCCGCTTTGAAGCGATGCATAAAAATAACGAAACTGTAGGCGGTCAGCCTATCCGCGAACTGATTACCGTCAATGGCGTTCGCGTGGTGACGCAAGATGGCACCTGGGGACTTGTACGCGCTTCTTCAAATGAACCCAAGCTGGTTGTTGTTGTTGAAAGCCCGGTATCTGAAGCGCGCAAAATTGAGATGTTCAAGGCAGTTGATGCCATATTGCGCGAAAACCCTGAAGTGGGAGATTATAACCAGAGTTTGTGAGGAGATTTCTCCGCAAACCTACCAGTCTTTGGCCAGCCGGATTGGATGTTGGGCACGGATAGCCTTATCTATTTCATTGGGCAATGCCGCTTTATTGGGCTGAGCGAGTATGCGGTTTTTTTCGGCTATTGCTGCCTCAAGTAAATCGGGTTTTCCAACTTCGGCCCATTCTTTCGGGCTGGTTCTGTCACCTATTACCGGATAGATATATTCACTCTGCATCAGGCCCAGCGTTTGTTCATGGCCCAGATAATGACCGGGCCCCTCAAGGCAGACTTCGCGCATGGTTTCGATCGCCAGACTTTTTTCATTCACATCTATTCCACGCACACAACGCAGACATTGACCGATCATGTCATTGTCGATGACCATGCTTTCCAAAGAAAACCCCAGCAATGAAGCATGCATACCGATGCTCTCATAGACCACATTCAAACCGGCAAGTCCCGCCATCACATTGGAGATAGCTTTTTCATAACCGGCCTGCATATCGGGCATTTTTGAATCGGCAATGCCTGCAGCCGAACCCGTTGGCAGGCCGTAATAACTTCCCATCTGGGCGCAGGCGGCCGTTAATAATGCCTGTTCGCCTGAGCCGCCGGACATGGCACCGGAGCGCAGATCGGATACAAAAGGCCAGGGGCCGAATATAACCGGTGCGCCTGGTTTGATGGCGTTGACATAGATAAAACCGGCCAGACATTCGGCAATTGCCTGGACAATTGCGCCGGTGAGTGAGGCAGGTGCCGTGGCACCAGCCTGACCGGCCGATAACATCAGGACAGTCATGCCTCCGTGAATACACGCTTCCATTACCAGGCAGGATTCAGTGGCAAATTTCAGCGGCGGTACGACGAAGCAGTTTGAATTTGAGGCAAAGGGCCGCGCGCGCCATTGTTCTTCGCCTCCGGCAGCTTTGTGAAGCAGGTCGAACACTCCAGCCATGTGTCCAACTTCCCCGTAACTGGTGCCCACATGTTTTGTGGTGCCGCACAAGCAGGCATAAAGCGTATTGATATCAAGTTCGTAATTGTCCTCAATATCGCGGGTCACCATCGGGCGCTGAAAGAAATGCACGTGTTCCAGATGCTCACCCAGCCGGGCGGAGTGATAAAGATCGAGCAGGGTGGAATCGCGGTAATTCCTTTTATTGGTGTCAATGATATGCACGGCGGCACCGCCCGTGCCATAGTGTACTTTCCCCGGAGAAAGCGTCAGATCATGTTTGGGGTCACGGCCAAAAAGGGTGATATCACGCGCTGCCAGCGCCAGCATGTTTTCAACCATTATCGGCGGAAAGCGCAGGCGTTTGTCGTCTCCATAAATGGCTCCTGCTGCAACCATCGCCTTAACACCGGAAGGTGGGGCATCTGCCAGACCTATTTCTTCCAGCACCTGCAGGGCTGATGCATGAATGATTGCCAGATCATCGTCGCTTAACGGCTTATATTGACCACCCAACAGACCGGCACGCACCGGGCGCAATTCTTCTGCCAGTGGTGCATTTCGCAATGCCATGCGGGCACTTCGCCCTCCTGATCTGGTTGCCATGATGCGCTCCTTCTCAAAAAAGGCTACAGCTTTATGCGCTGTGAGCCGGGATCATAAAGAGGTTTCAGACTGGCAATCGCGTCATGGCGTTCACCGGCAATTTCAATTTCGTATTTCGAGGCTAGAACCTGGGCAGGTTTTTCACCCTTGCAAGGCACATATCCAAGGCCGATGGCAGCGCCAAGGTGATGGCCGTAATTGCCCGATGACAGATGCGATACAATCTCGCCATCGCGCAATATCGGCTCGTTGTGATAAAGAAGTGGCTCTGGATTTTCTAACTGAAATTGAAGCAATCGGCGCTCCAGGCCGCTTTCGCGTTTTTTCAACACGGCTTCGCGCCCGATAAATTCACCCTTGTCAGTTTTAACGGCAAATCCCAGACCAGCCTCCAGCACATGATCTTCGTCAGTGATATCATGGCCAAAATGGCGATAGGCTTTTTCAAGACGGCAGGAATCAAGCACATGCAGACCGCAGAGTTTCAGATCAATATCGCTGCCCGCTTCTTCAATCGCTTCAAAAACATGGGCCGCCTGATCGGTTGGAATATATAGCTCCCAGCCCAGTTCTCCCACATAGGTGACGCGGTGGGCGCGGGCCAGCCCCATGGCAATTTCTATTTCACGCATGGTGCCAAAGGGGTGATTATCATTTGAGAAATCTGCCGGTGAAATCGCCTGTAGCAATTTGCGTGAATTTGGCCCCATGATGCACAATACGGCTTCGCTGGAAGTCACATCTGTAATGACGACGTTCAAATCACCGCGATGGCGATGCATCCAGGTCAGATCACGCATTGTCGTTGCGCCAGGCACCACAGCCAGAAACAGATTTTCTCCCAGCCGGGTAATTGTGAGATCACACTCAATGCCACCGCGTGAATTGAGCATTTGCGTGTAGGTTATTTTTCCGGTTTCAACATCCATCTGATTGGCACAGATTTTCTGGATGAACTGAAGTGCATCACTGCCTTCAATACGAATTTTGCCAAACGATGTCATATCAAACAGCCCGACATTATTGCGCACAGCCAGATGTTCTGCTTTGGCATTTTCAAACCAGTTCTGGCGCTGCCAGCTATATTGGTATTCGCGGCTTTGCCCTTTTGTAGCAAACCAGTTTGCCCGCTCCCACCCGCCTGATTCACCAAATACCGCCCCGCGACTTTTCAGGTGTTCATGGATTGGCGAACGACGAACGCCGCGCGAAGTTTCAGGCTGGCGGTAGGGAAAATGATCAGCATATAAAAGCCCAAGGGTTTCGCTCACCCTTTCACGCAGATACCAGGCATTGTTCTGGAAAGGCTGCATTCGGCGAATGTCCACATCCCACAAATCGAAGGGTGCATGTCCGTCCTCCATCCATTGGGCCAGCGCCATTCCCGCCCCGCCAGCCGACTGAATGCCTACGGAATTGAACCCGGCGCAAACCCAGAGGTTTTTAACTTCCGGTGCCTCTCCCAGATAATAGCGGTCATCGGGGGTGAAACTTTCCGGCCCATTGAAAAAGGTGTGAATACCGGTTTCAGCCAATATAGGCAGACGCGATACCGCCTTTTCAAGTATCGGTTCGAAATGATCAAAATCTTCGGGCAGTTGGTCGAAACAAAAATCTTCAGGGATACCGTCCATGCCCCAGGGTTTGGATTTGGGTTCAAATGCCCCCAGCAGAATTTTACCGGCATCTTCTTTATAATAGGCGCACTCATCGGGCACGCGCAAAACCGGAAGCTGGCCTAATCCTTCAATGCTTTGTGTAACAATATAAAAATGTTCGCAGGCGTGCAGCGGAACAATTGATCCAGCCATCGCGCCCACTTCACGCGCCCACATGCCGGCACAATTCACCAGATGCTCACACTCGATCCGGGTAACTTCACCATCAACCTCGACATTTACACCGGCTATAGCGCCATTGGTTTTGTCTATCGAGATTACCTTTGCCCCTTCAACAATCCTCACCCCGCCCATGCGCGCGCCTTTTGCCAGGGCAAGGGTGATATTTGTAGGGTCGCCCTGGCCATCTTTTGGCAGGTATATCGCACCGCTCACATCATCCACATTAAGAAGAGGGTAGCGGTCTTTCACTTCGCTTGGAGAAATCTCCTCAACTTCCACACCAAAAGCGCGGGCCATGGATGCACCGCGAAAGATTTCTTGCTTGCGTTCTTCGGTGAGGGCAAGGGTTATTGAACCGTTGCGGCGAATGCCTGTGGCCACGCCGGTTTCTTTTTCCAGATTAAAATATAATTCCTGGGTATATTTCGCCAGCTTTGTCATGTTGGAGGTGGCGCGCAACTGGCCAATCAGTCCTGCCGCGTGCCAGGTGGTGCCGCTTGTCAATTGTTTGCGTTCCAGCAAAACGACATCGCTCCAGCCCAGTTTTGCCAGATGATAGGCAACGGCTGCACCAGCAACGCCACCGCCAATGATTACTGCCCGGGCTTTGGCTGGGAGCTGTTTCATTGGTCGTCCGCTCCGATAATTTCATGCCCGGCCAGGCGAATTTTGCTCGCAAGTTCTGATATGTGGGCCGGACCGGTTTCGCAGCAGCCACCAACAATGGTGGCGCCACCTGCAACCCACCTCATTGCGTGTTCGCTATAGGCCCGGGGCCCCAAATCATCGCGTGCAACAAGTTCCTCAACAGTGCCGCCAGGAGCCAGTTTGTCGATCGCGCTAAAGCCATTGGCATAGGCACCAAAGGGCAGGTTTGATGTTGCCAGAATTGCAATCGACTGGGTCAGTGATTCAGGCCACGAGCAATTAACCAGGACACCATTTGCCCCGGCATCGAGCGCTGCTTTAACCCCTTCACCCAATAGCTCGCCGGAGCGCAATTTTGTGCCATCGCCATCGATAACACTCATCGATGTCCAAACCGGTTTGCCGCTTTCAGCCGCCGCAGTTGTTGCAGCACGAACTTCCTTTGCCGAGGCAAGTGTTTCGCAGATGAAAATATCAACATGGTTCTTCTGCTCGGCAACTATCTTGCGATAGCTTGTCAAACAGCTTTGATAATCAGGTGCCAGATCAGGGCGGTAACTTGCCATCATTGGTGGCAGGCACCCGGCGATTGACACTTTTTTTCCTGATTTCTCGCGTGCTGAGCGCGCTATTGATATGGCGTGCGCCTGCAATTCGCGAAAGCGTTTTAGATCACCATCACGCTCAAGTCGCTCAGGTGTCACTGAATAGGAGTTGAGGGTGATGACGCGCGCGCCTGCATTGATATAATCAAGATGAACAGCTTCAACGATTTCAGGCTCATCCATCAGCACCTGGGCAGACCATAATGGCGAAGGGGTGAATGCGCTGCGTTTGAGCAGTTCCTGACCCATGCCGCCATCCAGCAGAATAATTTCTGTCATGAGCGAAGCCTTTTGTTTTGTGGATCCCAGAGAGGCTTGTCATGTTGGACAATGGCTGGATACATTTTGCCGTATATTTCAACTTCCAGTTCAGTATTTTCATTTGCCAATTCAGCGCGCACCATGCCAAGGGCTATTGATTTATCGATGCGATGACCCCAGCCGCCGGAGGTGGTTTCGCCGACCACTTCACCATCGTGCCACAGGGTCGACATATAGGGCGCGTCACATTTTTCAGCCTCAACTATCAAGGTGACAAAACGTTTGGAAATACCCTGCGCCTTTTCTTTTTCCAGGGCAGCCTTGCCTCTGAATTCGCTTTTATCCCAGTTGATAAACCGCTCAAGCCCGCCCTGTAAAATGGTATAATCGGTTGATAAATCGCCTTTCCAGGCCCGGTAGCCTTTTTCCAGGCGCAAACTATCAAGGGCAAACATACCGAAGGGTTTGAGGCCGTGGGATTTACCGGCCTGCCAAACCGCATCATAAATTTCCCCGGTATCAGCGATCATCGAATGGATTTCCCAGCCCAGCTCTCCGCCAAAACACACACGCACAAGCTGGCAATGTTTATTGGCAATCATGGTGGTCTGGTGGGAAAGCCAGGGCAGGCTTAAATCCGCATCGCAAATATCAGCCAGCAATGGGCGTGAATTTGGCCCGCAAACTATCTGACAGGAGAAGTTTTCACTTTCATTGATGATCTCAATGGAGGAATTTTCCGGCAGGTTATTTCTCAGCAATTCCAGATCATGCCATTCGGCAGCAGCAGCAGTGATTAAGAAGAAAAAATTCTCATCCAGAGCCATGATCGACATTTCGGTAACAATGCGACCGCGTTCATCGGCAAAATAACCAAGCCCCATGCGCCCAGGCTTTGGCACGTTGCCGGTAATCAGTTTTGAAAGCCATTGGCGCGCGCCTTCCCCCTTTATGCGGTAGCGCGAAAAACCCGGTAGATCGAGAACGCCCACCGCATCGCGCACAGCCAGACATTCTTCGCGTACGCGCTCATGCCACGGCCCTTCACGTTCCCAGGTATGGGTAGCTTCATCGCTGGTATCATCGCCTGATTGCGCAAACCAGTTAGCCCGCTCCCAGCCGTTACTCACGCCAAACTGCGCACCAAGTTCGGTGATTTTCTCGGTTATTGGTGACAGGCGTTTATTTCGCCCGTCGGGCCATTCT
>JAKISV010000135.1 GCA_021648425.1 Rhizobiaceae bacterium | reverse complement strand
ATATTCGGCTGTGTTGACTATCAACGCATCAAGCCTGGGCATCATTACCGCAAAACCATATCGCTAACACGCAAAACTCCTTTTGTGTCTCGATTGAAAATCAAATCAATTCAGTCGCGGGAGTATATTGCACTTTACACGCTTTTAAGCAGCAACAAACCGGTAGGCTCCATCAGCTTTTTCCACGCGGCCAACTCCCGGATAGGCGATATGATAAGCGACCATCTGCATTTTATCGCTGGCCAATTGGTCCAACAGGGAATTGCGGGCGGCAATGCCTTTTTCAGGGTCCTGATCTGATGCGCTGGGCCAGTTTGGTTTTTCAAAAGAAAAATACTGGCTGGTCAATGCGTCACCAACAATGACAATGCTTTCAGAGCCTGAGCGCACTTCAAAGGCTGCGTGGCCCGGTGTGTGGCCGGAGGTATCTATGGCGCGAATACCAGGCAGGATTTCGTTCTCGAAATCAAACCGTGTGATCTGATCTTCGATTGCTTTGAGATTGCGCAGCGCACCGGCTGCAAAACTCTGACGCGCTTCACCGATTGTATTTACCGTATCGGGATCGATCCAATAATCCCATTCCGGTTTTGAAATCATGAACTCAGCATCAGGGAACATCGGATCGTCGAACTCATCCAACAATCCCCACAGGTGATCAGGATGGGCATGGGTGAATAGCACGTGAGTGACTTCGGAGGGATCAAGGTCGATTGCCGCCATGGCTTCAGACAGCTTTCCGGCAGAAGGAAAGAAGTTTGAACCCGATCCCACATCAAACAATATCGTGCGCTCACCATCGCGTACCAAAGTCAGGTTACAAGGTGGTTCACGGCGGCCGGTTGGCAGATCGTGTTTTTTATAAAATGCTTTCACTTCATCGTCGGGAACGCCGGATATTTTCATATCTGTGGGCAGACGCAAATTTCCATCACTGAGCACATCGATTTTTGAGCTGCCAAGCGCCAGTGAAGACTGGGACCAGGCGTTTTGGCTCAGGGCCGGTATAAAACCACTTGCTATGGCGGCGCTACCGGCCGTTTTGAAAAATGTCCTGCGGGTTATAGCCATCCTATGCTCCTGTCATATGCGGTTTTTTGAATAAGTTATCTGATTTCGCGGTCAGATGAAAGATACTCAACGCGCTTTAATTTGCCAGCTTGGCAAACAGGTCACTGAAATATCGCGGTTGATTTGTTGCTTCTTCATACCAGCTTGCCAGCAACTCGCGTTCGCCCATTTCAAGAAAGGTAATATTTCCCGGTGGCATGGCATTGGAGCGGGCGGATTGCAGATAGATTTGCTCGGCATAATTGGTAATCTGCCAGTCAGTTTCCAGCACTACATTTTTAGGCGGTTTTGGCACTCCATCCCACACCGGCTCAACGGCGTGACACATGGCGCAACGGCTTTCGACAATTTCTCGTACCTGCTCAAATTTTGCAGAAGCAACCAGCAGTTCCTGGCGTGGCGTATTGTTTCTGGCTTCTTCCTGCGCCGAGGGTTTTGGCCCTGCTTCGCTCAGCCACATAATCAAAATGAATGCAATCAGTGAAACCAGCCAGGTCCAGTAAGGTTCTCCTTTTCCTGCGTGGTGAGAATTATAGAAATGGCGGATCAGCAATCCAATCACCAGCACCAAAGCGATAATTACCCAATTGTACTGGGTGGCAAAAGCTAATGGATAATGGTTCGACGCCATCAGGAAAATTACCGGCAAGGTGAGGTAATTGTTATGGGTGGAGCGTTGTTTGGCTTGCTTGCCCAGGGCGGGGTCCGGGTCTTCACCGGCCAGAAGGGAGGCCACAACTTTTTTCTGGTTGGGGATGATGATATGGGCGACGTTGACGGTCATCATTGTAGCAATCAGCGCGCCAGTGTGGATGAATGCGCCTCTGCCGGAAAATACCTGAGTGAACCCCCATCCCACAGCCACAACAAACACGAACAAACATGCAAACAGCAGCACCTCATTGTCGCCAATGGGTGAACGGCAAAGCAAATCGTAGACAATCCAGCCCACCACAAGTGAACCGATGCCAATGCTGATGGCCTGCCAGGGTTCCAGATCGGCAACTGACTGGTCTATCAGAAACAATTGCGCGCTGGAATAATACAGCACCACCATCAGGAAAAATCCGGTAATCCAGGTGGCGTAGGATTCCCATTTAAACCAGGTCAGTTCATCAGGCATTTTTGCCGGAGCGACGAGGTATTTCTGCATGTGGTAGAAACCGCCGCCATGTACCTGCCAGGTTTCTCCCGCAGCACCCTTGGGAAGGCCTTTGCGCTTCTTGAGGCTTAAATCGAGCGCGATGAAATAAAACGATGAACCTATCCAGGCGATTGCCGTGATAATATGTATCCATCGGATTGCAAAATTCAGCCACTCCCAAACGATATCAATCATATCCTAACTCCCTCGATAAGTTGAATATCCAAAAGGTGAAATCAACAGTGGCACGTGATAATGGCTGTCTTCATCAGCCAGACCAAAACGGATGGGCACCATGTCAAGAAATGCCGGCTGGGGCAGATCATAACCCGCAGCGCGCAAATAATCTCCGGCGGCAAAATGCAATTCATATTCGCCGCTTTTGAAATCGTCTCCCTCCAATAACGGGCCATCACATCGACCATCGGAATTGGTGGTGACTTTTTTGAGTTCTGTCAGTCCCCAGTCCCCGGCTGAATAGAGCGTGATTTGCAACCCGGCGGCGGGTTTGCCGCTGGTGGTGTCCAAAACATGTGTTGTCAGCTTTCCAGCACCCATGAATTTTACTCCCCTACCTCTATTTGCGGCTAATATGCTATTGGATTGACGCCAGCCATTGATTGATGTCTATCTTGAAGTCAAAATGATTTCTTTGCAATTACTAATTGACGTCTTTTCAACAGGTGGAATATGGATCCATATCCAAGGGATTTTCGTGGGCACGGCCCTGACGGGCTTGACCCCAAATGGCCAAAAGGTGCAAAAATTGCCGTGCAATTCGTAATCAATTACGAAGAAGGCGGCGAAAACTGTATCCTGCATGGTGACGAAGCTTCCGAAGCTTTTCTGTCCGAGATTGTCGGCGCTCAACCGTGGCCGGGCAGACGCCACTGGAATATGGAATCGATCTATGAATATGGCGCGCGCGCCGGTTTCTGGCGTTTGCATCGTTTGTTTACTTCGCTTGGCGTACCTGCAACCGTTTATGGCGTTGCCACTGCCCTTGCCCGCTCGCCAGAACAGGTGGCGGCGATGCAGGAGGCGGGGTGGGAAATCGCTTCGCACGGTTATAAATGGATTGAATACAAGGATTTTGCACCTGAAGATGAAATGTCGCATATGCAACACGCAATCCAGATTCACAAAGAGGTGACGGGCGAACGGCCAACGGGCTGGTATACGGGGCGCTGCTCGGTGAATACGGTTGACCTCGTGGCAAAAGAGGGTGGATTTGCTTATTGCTCGGACAGCTATGCGGATGATTTGCCTTATTGGCATGAGAGCGAAGATAATAAGCCGTTGTTGATTATACCCTATACGCTTGATACCAACGATATGCGTTTTTCGATGCCTGCTGGTTTTAACAGTGGCGACCCGTTTTATACTTATCTGAAAGATTCTTTTGATGTCCTTTATGCTGAGGGAGCTGAAGGTTCCGCGAAAATGCTGAATATTGGTCTCCACTGCCGACTTGTGGGGCGACCCGGGCGGTTGGCGGCATTGAAACGGTTTATGGAATATGTTTTGTCTCATGATGATGTGTGGATACCGCGACGCATTGAAATTGCGGACCACTGGCGTAAAATCCATCCATATGTTTCACGTGAGAGGCCCTGTAAAATGCCACCGGGGATTTTGTGGAAAAATTCGGTGGCGTGTTTGAGCACTCAAAATGGATTGCCGAGCGCGCCTTAAAACGTGGGCTGGCACCTGCCAATGACAGCGCAGCGGGTTTGCATTCGGCACTTTGCACCGTGTTTCGCGGAGCCAGCGACGAAGAACGGCTGGGCGTATTAAATGCCCACCCTGATCTGGCGGGAAAACTGGCCACCGCCAAAAAACTGACGCAGGAATCCACCAGTGAACAAGCCTCCGCCGGGCTTGACCATTTGAGCGATGAAGAGCGTGCCAGATTTACGCAGTTAAATGAGGCGTATGTGAAAAAGTTTGGATTTCCCTTTATTATAGCAGTGAAGGGGCTGACAAAATCTGATATAATCAACGCCTTCGAGCAACGTATCGAACACAGTCGGGACGCGGAATTTGCCACTGCCTGTAAACAAGTGGAACGCATCGCGCTACTGCGATTAAGCGACATGCTTCCTGAATAATTATCAACTTTAACAAACAAAGAACCATCATGAACGATAAACCCTCTGCCCTGCCCGATTTCACCAAAGGAACCATCAATCTTGCTTCTGCGCGTCTTGGAGCAAAGGCGGTCGATGCAACTGATGAATTTTTTGCACCGCTTGAACGCATGTTGAAGGATGAGGAAGCGGTATTTATCGAGGACAAATATGATGACAATGGCAAGTGGATGGACGGCTGGGAATCGCGGCGCAAGCGTACACCTGGCCATGACTGGGCGATAATCTCGCTGGCAAAGCCCGGGCGTATTTTCGGCTTCGACATCGATACCAGCCATTTCACCGGTAATTATCCGCCTGGCGCCAGTATCGAGGGGACATTTATTGATGGTGATGATGGGCCAGACGATAACACCCAATGGACGCAAATACTTTCGCAAAAAGACCTCGGCCCCGGCATTGGCGCTGCGGCGCACCATTTTTTTGAGGTTGATGATCGTGCTACCCGCAAGCAGGTCTTTACCCATCTGCGCCTGCATATCTACCCCGATGGCGGCATAGCGCGGCTGCGGGTTTATGGCACGCCGAAATTTGACTGGTCTAAAGTGGGTGTGGATGAGGAAATTGATCTGGCGTATCTGTTTCATGGCGGCAGGCCGCTGGCATGGTCCGATGCGCATTTTGGCGAGCCTGAGCGTTTGTTGTCGCCGGGTCGTGGCGTCAATATGGGTGATGGCTGGGAGACGGCAAGAAGACGCGGGCCTGGTCATGACTGGACGATTATCAAGCTTGGTCATGCGGGAATTATCAGCGGCCTGACTGTTGATACGGCGCATTTCAAGGGAAACTTCCCGGAGACCTGCGAGTTGTGCGGGGCCTATCTGCCTGAACATACCGGGGCATTTTCGGAAGAAGAAATTTCCGCTTCGCAAGACTGGCAGACCATTATGCCCAAGCAGAAACTGCAGGCTGACAATATTCATGAATTTGGCCCTGAACATATCGGGCATAACAAACCGGTTACCCATGTGCGTTTCAAGATACATCCCGATGGCGGCGTCAGCAGGTTGCGAATAAAGGGCAAGGTCGCACGCTAATAGCGCCGGGCCTGAACCAGAAATCCTCGAATTTCCGTTTCACCCAGCGCCTTGCACGCCTCCAACCGATGCAGTCCAGCTACCAGTACAACCCGGCCCTTGCCCTGGCGCACCTGAATGGGGGTGGTCATGCCGTTTTCCAGAATGTCTTCGGCAAGCATATCAACCTTTGCCTCGTCCAGATTGCTGCGCCGTTTTGCTGGTACGTATACGTCTTCAATGTTGAAGGATTTTTCGAGCATGGGTTTCCTTTTATATAGGGTGGAAAAATTTGAACAGATTTCTGACTTAAAGTATATCCTCCCGCGTCAGTTCATAGGCTTTGCCAAAACCGCCATTGAGATTTGCGCGTTTGATATGCAGGCGAAAAAAGTGGAAATCGCCAAAATCGATATATAGTTTTGCTTTTGGGTGGCGCTCCAGATAGGGCGCGCGCAACAAATCGCGCTCTTTGGAACTGCGTTCAATTTTTTCGATTTCACCAATCAGCGTGATGCGCGGGTGGGCGAGCGGGTCGCCTTTACCCGGTTCGCCGACCATGATTGAGACGCGGGGGTCTTTGATGATTGCTTTAGTGTGGTTTGATAATTCCGAACCCAGAAATATCAGGTGGCCATTATTATCGGTGGCAACTGCAATTCGGCTCACATGGGGAATGCCGGTGCCTGGTTCCAGAACTGCAATGGCGGCAAAATTTGCCTCGTCAATCAGTTTACGCGCAAGGGTGCGGGCATCTGTGCTGGTATCCAAAATGGTTTTGTTTTTCTGTTTCACGATTGCCCTCTAAATCACCAGACTGGAGATAATTTCATTCTCAGTAATGTCCTGAAAACGCATTCCGGCACTTTCCAGTTTTGTTCCCAGAATTGCGAAATTCTCCGGTGCTTTGGTTTCAATGCCAATTAATATTGAACCAAAGTTGCGGGCGGATTTTTTCAGATATTCAAACCGCGTGATGTCATCATCGGGTCCGAGCATCAACAGAAAATCTTTCAAAGCGCCGGGGCGCTGGGGCATTTGCAGGATGAAGTATTTTTTCAGGCCGCTAAATTTCAGCGCCCGCTCTTTTACTTCCGGCAGGCGTTCAAAATCAAAATTTCCGCCTGAAACAACACAGACAATATTGCGCCCTTTGATTTTGTCGGCGGGCAGGCGTTTTAATGCATCTATTGAAAGCGCTCCGGCGGGCTCCAGTACCACGCCTTCGATATTCAGCATCTCAATCATTGTTTCGCACACGCCGTTTGTCGGGGCGAGCACTACCTGGTTGGGGTTGAAATGCTTCAGGCGGGCAAAGGTTTTTTCACCAATACGGCCAACGGCTGCGCCATCAACAAAACTATCCATTTCGCTGAGTGTGGCGCGTTTGCCCATTATCAGACTGCGGTGAAATGAAGGTGCACCGTCGGGTTCAACAAAAATATAGGCATCGTCAGCCAATGTGCCCTGCAAATAAGAGGTAACTCCGGCGGCAAGACCACCACCGCCAACGGGCAATATCATCAAATCTATGGTTTCACATTTGGGCAATTGAGCAATGATTTCAGCGGCGACGCTGGCCTGGCCGATGATTACCCGTTCACTGTCAAAGGGCGGTACAAATATCGCCTGACGGTCTTCGCAGAATTTCAGTGCTTCCAGATTGCTTTCATCAAAGGTATCGCCAATCAGTTTTATTTCCACGAAGGGTTCGCCAAAAGATTTGGTTTTGGCGATTTTCTGGGCAGGCGTAGTCACCGGCATGAATATCCAGCCTTTTTTGCCAAAGTGCCTGCAGGCATGGGCAAAGCCCTGGGCGTGATTTCCAGCCGAAGCGCAAACAAATTCTTCGCTTTGCCCAACTGCTTTATTGAAAAATGAATAGGCTCCACGGATTTTGTAACTTCTGACTGGAGACAAATCCTCGCGCTTCAACCAGATTTTAGCATCGTGTTTTTCACTCAGATACTGGTTTAGTTGCAATGGAGTGGCATCAAGGGTGGCGACGAGCTGCTGGTGGGTTTTGTCAACAAGTTGACGAAATTCGCTGTATTTTTCAGGCTCATTTGGTGTTTGCGTCATAGGTCAGGGTTCCCGTGTTATGGCAAACCTATTTCCCCATTGCGAATGTGGCAAGGCCCGGTTTCAAGTTCGTGTTGCCACTCCCCGATAATCACCAAACACACTTGGTCATTCACTCGATGCATCCCAGCATCAGCGCTATGAAAATAAGTGCAAACTTGCGGGGCTTTCCATAAAAACCTAACGCAGTATT
>JAKISV010000134.1 GCA_021648425.1 Rhizobiaceae bacterium | reverse complement strand
GCTTGGGCCACACCCGACATGTGACCGTCCACGCTCTGCTGCTGCCAACCCACGGAACATTCGGCACGCGCGCCGTCGTTTGCAGGGTTGATCAGTGAAGCTAGTATATGGGCAGTGGGGAAGACGGGGATAAGTTTTTTGAGTTTTTATTGTTGTTTTAAAACAACGGCTTAAAATAATTTAACATTATTCCTGCGCCAACTGAAATTCATGCACAGCAGTAACAGTGCGTTTAATTTTGTATAAATTTTTGGGTCCTGGCCCTAAATCAAGCCGTCAAGAATAAATGGCCTGTCAGGTTTAGGTGCCGGTTTGTTGATTGTGTTGCCTACGCTATCCGTAGTCACAACTCGGTCCGAGGGCGGGGCTTCCAGCGCCCCGCGTTTGCCGCAGCCCGAAACAATAAACCCGACAGCAATAACGCTAACAACAGCGCTTACCAGCTTTCTGTTTTGTCGGGTCATCATTTTACACTCCAAACGAGACTGGTTACATTACAATTTCTGCGACGAAAACCGCTGAAAATATGTCGCGTTCTTTATTCGACAGTACCAATGATTTGTCAAACAAATTGGCCAACACTATGGCCAGGTGCTAACTACCCAATTGTTTTCGCCACCAGGCGATTTGCTGCGCCACATTATCGGGTGAGGTTCCGCCAAAACTTTTCCTCGATTGCACAGATTTTTCAACCGAAAGCACATCAAATACTCCCTTTTCAATGCGCTTATCAATTGCCTGCAAGTCCTCCAGACTTAGTTCTTCAAGCCCGCACTCATTTTTCTCAGCCAATGCAACTGCCGCACCCGTTACATGGTGCGCCTGGCGAAATGGCATATCCGCCTCACGCACCAGCCAGTCGGCAAGATCAGTGGCAATGGAATAACCACTGCCGGCAGCCTTTGCCATTTCCTGCTTGTTGATGGAACTGTCGTCAATCATACCGGTCATCGCCGCAATCGCCAGACGCAAAGAAGACGCTGCATCAAACACCCCTTCTTTGTCCTCCTGCATATCCTTGGAATAGGTCAGCGGCAGGCCTTTCATCACCGTCAGCAGGCCAATCAGCGAGCCGTTGATACGCCCTGTTTTTGCCCGTACCAGTTCAGCCGCATCCGGATTTTTCTTTTGCGGCATGATTGAAGAGCCGGTGGAAAATTTATCCGACAGACTGATAAAATTAAACTGTGACGTTGACCAGATGACATATTCCTCCGCCATGCGTGATAAATGCGTGGCGCAGATTGAGGCAAATGACAGGAATTCCAATGCGAAATCACGATCAGACACACTGTCCAGTGAATTGCGTGTGGGTTCACGAAAGCCAAGTTCATCACTGGTCATATGCCGGTCAATATTAAAACCGGTGCCAGCCAGCGCTGCGGCTCCAAGCGGGCATTCATCCATGCGATGAATTGCATCGCGAACCCTGGACAAATCTCTGCCAAACATCTCCACATAAGCCATGCAATGATGGCCGAATGTAACGGGCTGGGCGCCTTGCAAATGGGTAAATCCCGGCATCAGCGTGTCTTTATGTTCATCAGCTTTGTCTATCAGTACCCCAATCAGCGTCACCAGCAAGCCATCCAGCTGCTGTGCAGCCTGTTTTACCCAAAGGCGAAAATCCAGCGCAATCTGATCGTTTCTTGAACGCGCCGTATGCAGTCTTCCCGCCGCTTCCCCAATCAGTTCTGCCAGCCGCGATTCGATATTCATGTGAATATCTTCAAGCGCACGCGAAAATTTAAACTCCCCCGCCTCAATCTCTGACAATATTGTGTCTAGACCTTTAAGGATCTTGTCCCCATCATCCGCGCTGATGATCGCTTGTTTAACCAGCATGCGTGCATGAGCCTTCGAACCGGCGATATCCTGGGCGTAAAGAACCTTGTCGAAATCAATGGATGCATTGATTTCTTCCATGATTTCGTCCGGCCCTGTGACAAAACGGCCACCCCACATCTGGTTGCCGGATGTTAAATTTGACATTACTGCTCTCCTGCAATCATCTTCCCATTGGTAAACACTAAAAGGGTAAATATTAAATCGGGAAGAAACTCAAACATAAGGTGATTATTCGATCATGACTGCAAAATCCAAAATACTGGCTATGATAGCAGTCGTGGCTGTTGGCATTGGCATATACGCGATTTCAGGGGGTGCTGGCAATGAGCCGGTGGCCGAAAATTCAGCAAATCCATCAGCCAGCCAATCGGCCTCAATAATGGAAGCGCTAAAACCCCTGGCAAAAGGCGAAATTGCCGCCATGCGCGTTTTGGATAAACCGCTCGATCTGAATAATATATCTTTTACAGACGGCGAAGGAAAAACACTGACAATTGCCGACTGGAACGGCAGAACGGTATTGCTAAACATCTGGGCCACCTGGTGCCCACCCTGCCGTTTTGAAATGCCTTCACTTGAGGACCTCGAAGTTCAACTGGGCGGTGAAGATTTTGAAGTGGTTGCTGTTTCCATCGACCTTAAAAGCACCGACAAGCCCAGGGCATTTTATAAGGAAATTGATCTCAATGACCTGAAGTTTTATTGGGATGGCACTGCAAAAATTTTTGGTGAACTGAAAAAGCTCAATCTGGCTTTCGGCATGCCCACTACTGTGCTCATCGACAAAAACGGTATGGCGCTGGGTGTAGTCAACGGTCCAGCCGAATGGAACAGCGAAGATGCGCTTGTGTTCATTAGAAAATCGCTAAATCCCGATGCCGGCTGACTTTGTTGATCAACGCGTGGCAACGGGTTCATCACCGCGATAATCATAAAAACCCCGCCCGGTTTTTCGCCCCAGCCAACCCGCTTCCACATATTTGACCAGTAACGGGCAGGGCCGGTATTTGGAATCGGCCAACCCGTCAAACAGCACCTGCATAATCAACAGGCAGGTATCAAGTCCGATAAAGTCGGCCAGCTGCAACGGCCCCATTGGATGGTTCGCGCCAAGACGCATGGAAGTATCTATCGCTTCAACGCTGCCCACCCCCTCATAAAGCGTATAGATCGCCTCATTGATCATTGGCAGCAGGATGCGATTGACCATGAATGCGGGAAAATCTTCTGAGACGGCAATAGTCTTTTCAAGCGAGCGCACATAGTTGCTGGCACTGGTGAAAGTTTTATCATCAGTGGCAATGCCTCGCACCAGCTCCACCAGCTTCATCAAAGGCACCGGGTTCATGAAGTGTATGCCGACAAATTTCTCCGGCCGATCTGTAGAGGCGGCAAGCCTGGTAATCGATATTGAAGATGTGTTGGTGCCCAATATGGCATTGCGATCCAGAACCGGGCAGAGTTTGGAATATATCTTGCGTTTTATCGCTTCATCTTCCGTCGCCGCTTCGATCACCAGATCACAACTGCCAAGCGCCTCCATATGGTTGGCAAAATGAATTCGCTCCACTGCGTCCTGGCGTTGTTTTTCAGTGATTTTTTCTGACCCCACCTGTCGCGCCAGATTACCATTAATGGTGGCGAGGCCGGACTCGATTTTTTCATCACTCAAATCGTTGAGAAACACATCATAACCAGCCAGCGCACTCACATGGGCAATGCCGCCACCCATTTGGCCCGCGCCGATAATGCCGATAACCTTGATGTCTTTTGCCATGGTGCAATCTCACAAATATCTTGAAATAATAATGGCCGCAGGGGGTTTCTCCCCTGCGGCCATTTTGAACTGTCAAACGCTATCAGTCCAACGCTTTTTCAAATTCCGGCAAAACGTCAAACAAATCCGCCACCAGACCATAGTCCGCCACCTGAAAAATCGGCGCTTCTTCATCCTTGTTGATGGCAACGATAACCTTCGAATCTTTCATTCCCGCCAGATGCTGAATAGCGCCTGAAATACCGCAGGCGATATATAAATCCGGTGCCACAACCTTGCCGGTTTGTCCCACCTGCCAATCATTGGGCGCATAACCCGCATCAACCGCTGCGCGCGAAGCGCCAACTGCGGCGCCCAACTTGTCGGCTAATGGAATAATCACTTCTTCAAATTTTTCTGCAGAACCAAGCGCACGTCCGCCCGATATGATAATTTTAGCAGAAGTCAGCTCAGGACGGTCGGAAGAAGATAATTCATCGCTGATAAATTTGGAAAGACCACTGTCTGCAGGGGCATCAATGGTCTCAACGCTGGCAGAGCCACCGCTATCAACAGCTCCAAACCCTGCAGTCCGAACCGTAATGACTTTAGTTGCATCGGTTGATTTTACCGTCTGCAGGGCATTGCCCGCATAAATTGGCCGCTCAAACGTATCTGCAGATTTAACAACGGTTATATCTGACAGCTGCATGACATCCAGCAAAGCTGCAACACGCGGCATTACGTTTTTACCCGTTGCCGTGGCAGCACTCATGATGACATCGTAATCACCGGCAATTGAAACAATCAAATCGGCCATTTGTTCCGCCAGATGGTTCTCCAGATAATCCGCTTCAGCAACCAGCACCTTGCTGGCGCCACTGAGTTTGGACGCTTCTTCACCAACCTTGCCGCAGCCTTTTCCAGCCACCAGCACATGCACATCACCACCAATATCGGTCGCCGCACTCATTGCTTTGGCGGTTTGATCGCTGAGGGTGGAATTGTCATGGTCTGCCAATAATAAAATTGTCATAATAATTATCCTTGTCCAATCCCCGGGGCCTTAAAGCACACCCGCTTCGTTTTTCAGTTTATCCACCAGTTCGGCAACATCGGCGACAATAACGCCAGCCTTTCTGGTCGGTGGCTCAACCGTTTCAACAACCGTTAATCGCGGCGTGATATCAACGCCATAATCCGCCGGTGTTTTTTCATCCATCGGTTTCTTCTTGGCTTTCATTATATTGGGAAGAGAAGCGTAACGTGGTTCGTTCAGCCGCAGATCGGTGGTGATCACCGCTGGCATTTTCAACTCCACGCTCTGCAAACCGCCATCAACCTCACGGGTGACTTTTACAGTGTCGGCAGACACATCCAGCTTGGAAGCAAACGTTCCCTGAGCCCAACCCAACAACGCTGCCAGCATCTGGCCGGTCTGGTTGCAATCATCATCAATCGCCTGCTTGCCGACAATCACCAGCCCGGGCTGCTCTTCTTCCACTATGCCTTTTAGAATTTTTGCCACTGCCAGTGGTTCAACCAGATCATCGCATTTCACCAGTATGCCGCGATCGGCCCCCATCGCCAGAGCTGTTCGGATGGTTTCCTGGGCCTGTTGCGGGCCAATTGATACGGCAATTATTTCACTGGCGGTCCCTGCTTCGCGTAACCGCAAGGCTTCTTCCACCGAAATTTCGTCAAAAGGGTTCATCGACATTTTGACATTTGCCAATTCAACGCCGGACCCATCGGATCTCACTCGAATTTTGACGTTATAGTCCACAACCCGCTTAACGGGCACGAGAATTTTCATCACCTAATCCTCTTCATTTATGTTTGTTGTCGCGATGACTAAAGCCTAAGGGTCGCGCCGTCAATAACTCAATTTAAAGTGCTGTTTATCGGGTTGGAGTGCTTTTGATTGTTACTCCTCACCATCACGCCCCCAGCGAGGTGGCCGTTTTGGGTTTTCCTGGGTTTTAGCGGGAACTTCAACTTTTTCAGCGACCACATCACCGCCGACTGCCGGCACAAATTTACCATCTATATTCTGATCAAATAGACGAACCCCGGGACGCCGCATAAACAGAATTAATACTGCTCCGGCAATTATTCCCCCCACATGGGCTCCCCAACTGACTTCGCTGCCGGAATTAAATACCAGTTCATATACCTGATAAGCAATCCAGGCGCTGATCACCCACAAGGCAGGAATACGCAATGGTATCTGCCCGAACATAAGTACCCAGATTTTTACCTTCGGGTGTAACAGCAGATAAGCGGCAATCACGCCCGCAGCCGCTCCCGATGCACCAATCAGCGGCGCAACAGACTTGGGGTTTATCAACCCGTGGACAAGTGCACCGGCAGCAGCACAAGCCAGATAAAACAGCAAAAATCTGAAATGCCCCATCGCATCTTCCACATTGTCGCCGAATACCCACAAGAACAACATGTTCCCGGCCAGATGCATAAAGCCGGAATGAAAAAAAGCATAAGTGATGAACGATGTTTCTTTGGGCAGTACCGCATAAACAGGTGGCAAAACCTCATACCCATTCATTACTGCTGGAATATAACCAAAAGAAAGATAAGCCGAATGCACAGCCGCCGCACTGGTAATTTGCGGCGTACTCCAGAAAATCCAGATTACCACATTTACCGCAATCAGGCTGAGCGTCACATATTGGACGCGCACATGAGAGAGCTTATTGCTATCGTGCAGGGGTAAAAACATTCATCATTCCCGCCTTATAATTTTCTAATTTCTGTTTTTCCCGGGCACCCACAATATATCTGCCTTGCCATTGTTGTTCGCCACCCGGGCCAGTACAAATAATAGATCAGACAACCGGTTGATATATTGAATAACAAATGGATTAACCGCCTCACCCTCAATCATTGACAGTTCTACAATATCGCGTTCAGCACGCCGCGCAACCGTGCGTGCCAGATGCAAATGGGCCGAAAGCGCACTTCCACCCGAAATTACAAAAGAACGCAAGGTTTCAAGCCTTGAATTGAAATTATCAATATGCTTTTCAAGCGCCAAAACCTGTTTTTCGATAATTCTCAAGCGCTCGCTGGCACCTGAATTCTCCTCGTTGGGCACTGCCAGATCAGCGCCCAGGTCAAACAAATCATTTTGCACCAAAGCCAGAACCTCATCAATTTCTGAATCGCGTACATTAAGCCTCGCGACACCAATCGTGGCATTGGCCTCATCTACCGCACCATAGGCGCAAACACGCGCGTCATGTTTCATACGCCGCTCACCTGATCCAAGTGCCGTCGATCCTTCATCTCCGGTTTTGGTATAAATTTTATTTAAAATAACCATAGAACAGCAATATTGCCTCAACGCCCGACAAAGTACAATGCCGTCAGCATCACAACAACGGCCACAAACTGGGCTAAAATCCGGTATCTCATCATTTTCTGGGCAAATTCATTGTTACCCCCGCGCGCCATATTCCACAGGCCCAGGCCTAAAATAATAACGACGCCCGCCATGATAACCGGGGCCAGATAAAACAAAAATACAGACATTACAAGTTTCCTTGATTAGTGAGTTACCGGCTGTTTATCAGCAATCTTTCCAACATTGAATGCGGTAAAATTCGCCTGGCTATAGCCATAAAATAGGTTGGCACCGTCACCAGGTAGTGTGCTTTAGGACGTCGCGCATTCAGCGCATGTTTCAGACTTTTATAAACCGCCTCAGGCCCAAGCCGGAACCTGTTAACCCCGCCCTTAGCTTCGATACGTTTGAGTTGCTGTTCATATTCTGCTTTGTGCACCGAATTTTCCTGATCTATCTTCCCGACAAAATGCGGCAGAGTATTGATTGTAAAATTCGTTTTTATCGGCCCGGGTTCAATCAGGCATACGTGAATATTACTCCCCTTGAGCTCAAGACGCATCGTCGTCGCCAACCCCTCCAGGGCATATTTTGAAGAATTATAAGCCCCGCCCCAGGCGAGTGGTACAAATCCCAGAACTGAAGAACAATGGACGATGCGCCCGTGACCCTGCGCCCGCATCACCGGCATTACCAGGTTTGTCAGTTCATGCCAGCCGAAAAAATTAGCCTCAAATT
>JAKISV010000133.1 GCA_021648425.1 Rhizobiaceae bacterium | reverse complement strand
CATCACTTGCGACAGTTCTTGGCAAACCCGTAGCATTTGGCACTGATTGCATCGGTTCGATGGCTCGCGCGGCAGTAGCTTCTATGAGCGATGGTGAAATCCTGTTGCTGGAGAATACCCGCTTTCACACTGGCGAAGAAACCAACGATCCCCAATTCGCCGCTGCCCTTGCCAAAAACGGTGACCTGTTCGTTTCTGATGCTTTTTCCGTTTCCCATCGCGCCCACGCTTCCAATGTCGGCATCGCAAAACTGCTGCCTGCTTTCGCCGGACGTACCATGCAAGCAGAACTGGAAGCACTGGAGTCAGGCCTTGGTGACCCTGAACATCCGCTGGTAGCCCTGGTGGGCGGTGCAAAAATCTCCACAAAACTTGATTTGCTGAAAAACCTCGTCATCAAAACAGATGCCCTGATTATCGGTGGTGCCATGGCAAATACTTTCCTGGCTGCGCAAGGTTATGATGTGGGAAAATCCCTGTGCGAGCATGACCTGGCTTCCACTGCGATGGAAATTCTGGAAACCTCAAAAAAAGCCGGATGCGCTATCGTGCTTCCTGATGATTGCATTGTTGCCAATGAATTCGCCGCCAATGCCCCCAGCAAAATCGTCAAAGTTGACGCCGTTCCACCCGATGCAATGATTCTCGATGCCGGGCCGGACACTGTCCAGAAAATCGGCGTGTGGATTTCCAAAGCCAAAACCCTGATCTGGAACGGTCCGCTGGGCGCTTTCGAAATCCCCCCCTTCGACCGCGCTACCGTTGATGTTGCAAAAATTGCGGCGCAGCAAACCACAGCCGGCAAGCTGGTATCGGTTGCCGGTGGTGGTGACACGGTGGCAGCACTCAATCACGCAGGCGTTGCTGAAGATTTCACCTATATTTCAACCGCCGGAGGCGCATTTCTGGAATGGATGGAAGGCCGGGAACTGCCGGGTGTGGCCGTGCTGGGTTGATTATTGTCGCCACAATTGGTCCCACATTTTCGTCATTTTGATCATATTGCCTTTCTTTAAAGCAGGGGTTATTAGACACTGGTTGATTTGCTTCCAAACTGCTTTTCAATTAATTGCCGGGGGCGTTCGGTACAAACACCCAAAAATACAACAGGAGAATGATACCCATGTTCAAATCCAAGACCATCCCGGGATTGCTGTTCGCTTTTGCAACGGCAGTCGGCACGATGAATATCCCCACTTTTGCCAATGCGCAGGAAGTGTTTTTCATCCGTGGTGCCATGAATATATTTTCAGCCGGTATGAACCAGATGTCAGACAAAGTGCGCGCGCGCGGTGTTAATTCCAAAACCCTTTCCAACGGAAAGTGGTCTGCGATTGCCAAAGACATCATTAAACGGAACCGAAGTGGAAATGTATCATTTCCCATTGTGATCATTGGTCACTCTGTCGGCGGCCAGGAAGCACCTAAATTTAACGATATGCTGGCAAAAGCCGGCATTCCCGTAGCTTTGGTGATCGGAGTTGATCCCGGCTGGGCAGCACCACCGCCATTCACTGCAGGTTCAACCAGAGTGGTAAACTTCTGGATCGGTGGCACAACCCGTGGCAATCCTTATCGTTCTACGGCAGGATTTACCGGCACTATCCAGAATGTTGATATCCGCTCCTTTTCCAATGCCGATCACGTTCAGATTGACAAGGCTCCGGAAATTCAATCCCGCATTCTCAGCCTGATTAATTCAGTGCTTTAGTTCCACTAAAAATAAATCGAAATGCAAAGGTCGACCAGAAATGGTCGACCTTTTTTTTAGAGAAACCAATGCAACATTAATAAATTGTATTTTGTTCGACGATCGTAAATACTACAATTCAAAGATTTAAACGGAGTGTAATTGTCATGCTGTCTCTGGAGCAAATCCATCCACTCCTGATCCATTTTCCAATAGTATTTTTTCTGAGCCTGTTCGTGCTCGACCTGTACGCGGCCATTAGAAATATTCCCCTTGCCGGTCGCGGTGGCGTTGCCAATCTGTCAGCCGGCCTTGCATTTCTCGCCGGAACGGGCGCAACAATCGCGGCAATATTCGGGGATATTGCTCTGGATATTGCGAAAGAGGGAGGGGTGGCGGAAGCGGTGACTGAAACCCACGAAACCCTTGGCGGGATCACTGCCAGCGCTTTTGCCGTTTGGGGCCTGATACGCGCCTATTTATGGTATCGCCAGTCTGTTCTGGGCAAACGTGGAACCGGAGCAATCGTTTTTGTGGAATTGATTTTGGCAGCCCTGATTATTGTTACTGCCTATTATGGCGGCCAACTGGTTTATGAATTCGGCGTCAATGTAAATATTCCTGCCAGCTGACTGCGAATCACTTTGGCAAAATCCCCAGTCGCGGCTCCGTCAGGCTGCTTACCACAACAATTCCGTCCGGCCCGTCAACCGCTCCGGTTGTAAGCGCGTATCCACCCGATGGGTCTTGTAGAGTTTCCAGCACTTTGCCTTCACCATTAATCCGAACGATAAAACCATATCGCTGCGGGCCAGGACGCAGGCTTGCGGGTAGTCTTTGCACAACTTTGCGCAAAAACGGCTTATCCGACAAAGCATCTATTGCTCCTGAACGCGGGCTCACCAACCCCAGCCAGAAAGTTCCATCCTCATTATTGTTGATATTGTCAGGAAAGCCGGGAAGGTTTTCCATGATCGTTTCCACCTGGCCCGCCTTGTCCCCGCTCAGCCAGTATTTGTGCACCGCATAAGTTCCCGTTTCGGTGAAAAGAACATAACTGTCATCATTGGCCAGTGCGACCCCATTGGCAAAACTATAACCATCAACCACCACCGTCGTTGTTTTTGTTGCCGGATCATATTTTAGTATTCGCCCGTTTGGCCCATGCTCCATCAAATCAAGCAGAGAACCTGACAAAGTGCCGCTGAATTCCTGCGCGCCGAATTTTGTCGAAGCATCTGAAAAATAAACTATGCCTGAAGCCGTAATGTCCAGATCATCGGCATATTTGATTGGTGAACCACTATCCGTTTTTTCAGCAAGAACACTAACCGTGCCATCTTCGTCAATGGCCAACAGGCCGCGATAGGCATCGGCCACATAAAGAATACCATCGCTGCCAAATTCTATTCCCAATGGCCTGCCATCAGTTTTTGCAAACTGAGCAACATCACCGCTTGCCGGATCAATACGCAGAATAACACCGCCAATCACTGCTGCATATATTAAACCATCACTGCCAAATGCCACATCTTCGGGGCCTTCACGGCCATCAAGCTCAAGAAATTCCAGCGCCTTGAGTTTTTCATTCGGTAAAAAATCTCCCGTATAACCAGCCGACTTTGGTGCATTCCACGCCACTGGATCAATCGGCACAGGCCACGCCAACAGGTATGCCGCTAACGCAACTATCGCCAGCCCGGTCAGTTTAATCACTGTCTTCACCATTACGTTTCTCCACCCTACTTGAACCTGCCGGTTGCTTGAACTATTCCTGATTGTTCATATCCAAGCAACAGGACTTATCAATGAACAACAAACTGGCTGCTGTTATCTCCTGGGTCTGCCTTCCGATATATATCTGGCAGGGCCTGTCGTTAAGGCGAAGGGCACTGCGCCTTGCTCCGCCCCAACCACAATTGGTTGCACCCAAAAACGGCACTGGCAAGACCATCTCCCTTTTACTCATCGGAGACTCATCAGCAGCCGGTGTTGGCGTTGACGACATCAATCATTCCCTTGGCGGCCAACTGGCTAAACTGTTGGCTGAACAAACCTCCCGTCCCACAAAGATCAGAATTGCCGGCTGCAATTCAGCCACTGCCGGTCAATTGCGCGATTATGTCGTTCCCAATATCAAGCGTCAGGATTTTACTCACATTATTCTCAATGTCGGCACCAATGATGCCAAAAATTTTCATACGGGCAGGCGTTTTTGTCGCGAGTTTGGCACCCTGATATACGCGTTAAAAACCCGCTTTCCCGATGCGCAATTGATTTGGTCCTCCATTCTCGATATGTCCCATATCCCTTCCCTGCCCACACCACTCAACAAAATTCTTGGTATCCGTTCACGAGAATTACGCAGCCATGGTGAAATTTTATGCCGCGAACGCATGGCGCAAATTCCGGAAGGGGTCTGGGATCCCTCTGTTGAAAATTTCTCCCGCGACGGCTTCCATGCCAGCGAAAAGGGATATCGGGAGTGGGCAGATGTGCTGGTGACCCATATCCGGAAAAATCTCTGAACTTATCCCATTGGCCCAATAGACCCTGTGTTTCTCCTGCCCTATAATTCACACACAATGTCATTGCGGGAGGCATCTCATGACCAGTAGTTACCATGAAGTTTATCAGGCCTGGAAATCTAAACCGGAAGAATTCTGGGCGCAGGCGGCGGCAGATATTGACTGGATAACGCCATGGGAAAAAATATTCGACAAAAGCCGTGGCGTTTATGGTGAGTGGTTTGTTGGTGCCACTTGCAACACCTGTTATAATTGCCTCGACCGCCATGTGGAAGGTGGCCGTGGCGATCAGGCCGCCATTATCTATGACAGCCCGATTACCCGCTCCCAAAAGACCTATAGCTACTCCCGGTTACTCCAAGAAGTGGAAGCCCTCGCTTCAGTGCTCACCGCCAAAGGTATCACCAAAGGCGACCGCGTTATTATCTACATGCCAATGGTGCCTGAGGCAGCAGTGTCACTACTGGCCTGCGCTCGTATCGGTGCAATCCATTCCGTCGTTTTTGGAGGATTTGCTGCTGCTGAACTGGCCACACGCATTGATGACGCTTCGCCAAAACTGATAATCTCGGCTTCCTGTGGCATCGAACCAGGGCGCATTGTTAAATATAAACCGCTTCTTGATGAAGCGATTGCACTTGCAAATTACAAACCTGAAATCACCATTATCCTGCAGCGTGAACAATCTCCTTGTGAGCTGATTGAGGGCCGGGATTTTGACTATAAACAAGTGGTGGACACTGCGATTGCCAGCGGAGCAAAACAGCCCTGCGTCCCCGTTGCCGCCACCGACCCGCTTTATATCCTATACACCTCAGGCACCACCGGAGAACCCAAAGGTGTTGTGCGTGACAATGGCGGGCACATGGTTGCTCTCAAATGGACGATGGAAGCCGTTTACGGCATCAAGCCTGGCGAAACCTGGTGGGCCGCTTCCGATGTGGGCTGGGTTGTTGGTCATTCCTACATCGTTTACGGCCCGCTTTTACACGGCGCCACTTCAATTTTGTTCGAGGGGAAACCCGTCGGCACACCCGATGCAGGAACGTTCTGGCGCATAATTGAAGAACACAAAGTCGCTGCTATGTTCACCGCCCCGACAGCTTTTCGCGCCATCAAAAAAGAAGATCCTAATGGCAAATTTATCAAAAAACACGACCTGTCATCATTTCGAACGCTGTTTCTGGCCGGAGAGCGCGCCGACCCTGATACCATTCAATGGGCTGAAAATAAGCTGAACGTCCCGGTAATCGACCACTGGTGGCAGACCGAAACCGGCTGGCCAATCGTTTGTAATCCCATTGGCCTTGGCCAACTGCCGGTAAAATACGGTTCCCCCGCTGTTGTCCTGCCCGGCTACATAGTCAAAGTGCTTGATGATGACGGTCGGCCTCTTGATACCAATACGCTTGGCAATATCGTTCTCAAAATGCCCCTGCCACCCGGTTGTCTGCCAACGCTATGGAATGCTGGTGATCGTTTTAGAGACTCATATCTGACCGAATTTCCAGGCTACTATCAAACCTCAGACGCCGGTTACATCGACGATGACGGCTATCTTTATATCATGGCGCGCACCGACGACATCATCAATGTTGCCGGCCATCGCCTCTCAACCGGCGGCATGGAGGAGGTATTAGCAGCCCACCCCGATGTGGCCGAATGCGCGGTTATCGGCATAGCCGACAAACTGAAAGGCCAGATGCCGCTGGGGTTTATTGTTCTCAATTCGGGCGTGAACCGCCCACCCGAAGAAATTGAAACAGAAGTAATAAAGCTGGTACGTGAAAAAATCGGCCCCGTTGCCGCTTTTAAACAAGCCATCTGCGTCAAACGTCTGCCCAAAACCCGGTCGGGAAAAATCCTGCGTGGCACCATGCAAAAAATCGCTGACGCTGAGCAGTGGAAAATGCCAGCCACAATCGATGACCCGGTGATATTGGATGAAATCACTGCGGACTTGAAATCGCGCGGGCTGGCACAATGATACCGTATCTATGGTAACAGGTCGCACCCTTGCATATAAAGTCGATCTAACATATTTCCTCTAGTGACTATAGATTATAGAGGAGGTTAATTATGTATTCCATCGGCGAAATGTCCAAACGTGCCCACGTAAAAATTCCCACTATCCGCTATTATGAGCAAATGGGACTGATTGAAGCACCAGAGCGTTCTGCGGGCAACCAGCGCCGTTACACCAAATCTCAACTGGAGCGTCTGGCATTTATTCGCCATGCCCGAGATCTGGGCCTTGCCATTTCCCGGATCAGAGAGTTGATTGACTTGTCTGCGGACCCTGATAAATCCTGTCATGAGGCCGACCAGATTGCCACCCAGCATCTTGCTCATGTTCGCGATAAAATCAGACAGCTAAAGAACCTCGAAAAGGAACTGATGCGAATTTCCAGCAAATGTGCGGGCAAGAATATCGGTGAATGTTATGTCATCCAGTCTCTGTCTGATCACACACTGTGTGAAAGCGACCATGCCTGATTAGCGCGCTGCCTTTTTCTCCAGCCACGATTCAAGCATTGCTTCTGATAGTTCGCTGATTTTGAGATAGTAGTTGCGTGAAGTGTCCGGTTTAAGCGCATGCACTCCGATAAAAAGACCATAATTCAATATCGCCAGTTCCGAAACTTCGCTATTCGATAATTCAACGCCTGCTTCGCGCGCCAGTGCGCCAATACCCTTGCGTAAAAATTTCAGCCGGGCATCATCCACTTTCCGCAACACAGCCCGCGCCCGTTGATCGCTTTCGCTCCACCCTCGAATACTGGTTTCAAGGATCGGTGATAATTCAACCACCTGCTGCACCAGCGCCTTTCGTTGTTCACGCGGATCGCTGAATTTACCAGCCAGTTCAATAATGCGATCAGTGGAATTTTTCTGCCAATGTTCCAGCAGGGAAATAATGAATGCATTGTGATCAACAAAATGATGGTAAAATGAACCCCGGGTTTTGCCGGCACTTTTACAAAGGCGCTCGACCCTCAATCCGCCAAGACCCTGGCATTCAAGCACATCAAGCCCAAGCAACAGCCAGTCTTGTTTGCTCATACGCCTGTTTGCATCTTCAGTCATTGCGATGAATTATCACCAAAGTGCCGCGATGGATACAGCTGTAGAAAAGCCGAACAATATCCACTGTGGCATCTCAATCAATTTCTGCTTTTTCCATAAAACCAAAACCACTCCCCAGATGGTGAACGCAATGCTAAGTCCGCTAGCAAGTATCGCCACTTCAATGGCAGCTTCATCAACCAGAAACCACACCCAACTCAACCCCATGACAAACAGCACAATGGTCACCAGGTGCCAGCAATAATAATTGGTAAGTTTTGGCACAGTCTCGATGTCTTTAGCCGCCAACAACGGCCCGGCAACGGTTGGCCCGCCGCCAAAAACATGGATGAGAAAAATAGAGAAATTGGTGACAATGGCGGCATAAATCATGGCAGTTATCCTTGTTTTATTTCATACCATACTATATGGTATGGAAATAGAAGCAAGCCTGACATCCCGTGTTGGCAACAGCACCGACAAGAGCAAAACCTATGTTACCTCCAGGACAATATGATATTGGTGAAATGCCGCGTTTT
>JAKISV010000132.1 GCA_021648425.1 Rhizobiaceae bacterium | reverse complement strand
GATTATCTCAAGGTCTGTGTAATTTGATATTGCATCCGCAACTTGTTTTGCCACAATTACCAGGACCGTATCACCAACTTCGTGGCCCATGGTGTCGTTGATGGCTTTGAAGTCATCAAGATCCAGAAATACCAGCAAATAATTTTTTTCAGTTGATTTTAACCCTGAAATTTCTTCTTGAACCAGCTGGTTGAAAGCTTCGCGGGTTGGCAGGCCTGTCACCAGATCAGAATAAGCCATGCGCAGGATGTCTGCGTGTTTAGTGTGCAAACGGTTGATCATTTCATTGTGGGTTACATATAGCTGCCTGATTTCCGTTGGCACCGCCCAAAAGTCTGGAGGCGTTAGAATTTTTTGTTGATCGGGATTGTCGAGATTTTGATTGGCAGCAATCAGCTTGAGCAGGGGTTGGGTTGAACGAATGGAAATCCATGCGGCAAATAATATTGCGAATGCGAAACTTACCACCAGTATGGACAGTGAAGATTTCCAATACCCGGCTGACTTTTCATAAAGTTCACTGACAGGCTGGGGTATCATTACGCCCCATCCGGGACCTTTCACACTCGTGAAACCTGCAATTAATTCACTTTTTTGCGCTGGCAAATAAAACTTCCTGATGCCGGTTTGTTTTTCCATCATCAGTTTTACCGGTGCGATATTGGCGATGTTTTTTCTTTCTGCGGTCCAGCTTTCCAACGGGTGAGCAAGCACATTACCCTTTGCATCAACAATTGCTGCATAGCCCTTTTTGCCAAACGAAATCGATTTGCCCAGTTTTACGAAATAATCGGTTTTAAGTTTACCAATTGCAATCTTTTCGCCTATTTGCCTGACCAGCAAAATGATGTTGATGCCATCTGGCGTGGAGATTACCGAGGAAAATGTCGTGGTATCCTGCCTGGCAATTTTTCTGGCCGTATTCATAATGCGAAGCTTCATGAATTCGGGTGCATCTGTATTATCAATTGACATGCGATAATGGATTTTCGCTGAGGCTTCATCCACCAGGGAAATATCCATAAAATTCATATTGGCAATCAGTTTTTTTGCAGTCGGGTTAATGATATCCTGCGCCATATTCTGCGATACGCTGTCAAAAATTAATTTTGTATCGAGATAATATCTTTCCAGGGTGCCGCGCAGGTTTTTTGCCAGGAGCAGATGGCGCTCACTTACCTCATCAAACTGGGCTCGCACTGTTTGATTATATGTCCATGCGCTAATGAACAGCGCAGGCATCAGTACTAATGCCGCTGACAAAAGTATCAAAGAATGACGTATTTTCATTCTACCCTCCCCCTGAAAACCTGAGCTGTAATTGAAGCATAAATGCGTGAAATTTGTTTGTTTCAGGTGGTTAGAATTGGCGCCTTTCGAGTAGCTATTGATTAACCAGAATGCGGGGGATCTGTTCGTAAGATCTGATTTAACTATGCTCCAACTGAATCCATTGACGCCCAAATGAACCCATGCTATCCCATTTTGTATTGATGGGCTGAATTCTCAGCGGGGCAATCAGTAACGCGAAGCGGATAGTCTATTTCTTGTGGAAATATCCGTTTTAAAACAAAGAGTTGTGATGTATTTAAGCACAATTCAAATCGCATTGAATTTGGCTATCTATAATCAGTGGCCGGGCTTTTGGAATTGAGTTGAAATGAGTCGATTTTTGGCAAATACGCAAAACCCCGTCGATAAGAAGGGCCGGGTATCAGTGCCTGCAGCTTTTCGCACGGTTTTGGGAGGCCAAAATGAGCTCTATACAATGTTGTCTATATCGGGCCCAACGGTTGAGGCTGGTGGTCCGCAATTGATCCAGGCAGCTGAAGCCAGGTTGGGGCAAATGGATCCGTTTTCAGAAGAATACGAAGTCTGGTCTTATTACATTCACGGCGATTCCAATATGTTGAAAATTGACGGTGATGGCCGCATTACGCTCGGGGAAGAAATTCGAGAACATACGGGAATAGATGACAAGGTGGCATTTGTCGGGCGCGGGCATTTTTTTCAGATGTGGGAACCCGGGAAATTCAAAATCTATCAAAAGGAAACGAGGATGAAGGCGCTGGAATTGCGTCAGCGCCTTGGCAAATCTGGTGGTGGAATTGCAGGAAAAAGAGGTCATTGAGAATGGCAAGTGGCAACACACATGGGGACGCGAACCCCAACGTTGCTGGCGGACCAACCGGCCATGTACCAGTGATGTTAGACGAGGTTCTTGAAGCCCTGCAACCCACAGCCGGAGAATATTATATTGATGGAACCTTTGGAGCCGGCGGTTATTCGCGGGCAATTCTTGATAGAGGTGCCAATTTGCTGGCGATAGATAAAGACCCCAATGCAGTCGCTTCATCCAGGGAATTATTGAAAAATTATGGCAACAGATTTCGTTTTGTTACCGGCGAATTCGGGGAACTGGATGCGCATTGCAAAGGTGTCGAAATAGATGGTGTCGATGGAGTGGTTTTAGATATTGGCGTGTCTTCCATGCAGATAGATGAAGCAGCGCGCGGGTTTTCATTCCAAAATGACGGGCCTTTGGACATGCGGATGGGGCAAACGGGATTGAGCGCCAGTGATGTGATTAATCGAAGTGACGTAAAAGATTTAACACGGCTGATTGGGATGCTGGGTGAAGAACGTCATGCGGGCAGGGTTTCAAGGGCGATAGTTGCGCGACGTGAACTGGAGCCGATCACACGAACAATTGATCTGGCACGAATTGTCGAAAAGACGCTGGGCAGAAAGCACTCTGACAAAATTCACCCGGCAACCCGCACGTTTCAGGCGCTGCGGATATTTGTCAATCAGGAATTGGTGGAGCTGGCGAAGGCGTTGTTTGCAGCGGAGCGGATACTTAAAACCGGTGGGCGTCTTGTCGTTGTTACCTTTCACTCGTTGGAAGACCGGATAGTAAAACAGTTTTTTTCTGATCGTAGGGGAGATGTTTCAGGTTCGAGACATTTGCCGCAAACGCTAAATGATGCACCGTGTTTTATTCAGGAAAACCGCAATGCAATTCGTGCCGGCAAAACTGAGATTGAGAACAATCCGCGTGCGCGTTCAGCAAAATTAAGATGGGCAATTCGTACAGAACATGCAGCGCGTAAAGAAGATTTTAATCTGTTTGGGCGCGAAGTGACACTTTCATTGTCGTCTTTAAAGACAGGGAGGGTCTGAAAATGTTCAAAACGGTGGATTTTTTCTTTATTGCATTGGTGCTGGCGGTTGGTGCTGCAACCTATGTGATTAAATTCGGCTCGGAATCCGAAAGCAATGGTATCGCCAAGCTGGAGCGGGAAATCAAAATTGAAAAAGAAGCAATTGATGTTCTCAATGCGAACTGGAGTCTTCTTACCAGCCCCTCAAGAATTCAAAATCTGGTTGAGCGCTATGGCGATGAGTTGGAGCTGGAAAACCTTGAGCCCCAACAGGTGACAACGATCGATCAAATTCCTCTCAAACCAATTGAGACGCAGAGCGAGCGACGCGCGCAGAATGCAGAGGGCAATTCAGCAATATCTGATTTTATTACCGGTAGTATCAATAATGGAGAAGCCACCCAGTGAACAAATCGGATCGCACAAATGCCAATTCAACCGGAGTGGAAACACAAAATGTCCACAGTGCAGCACACTTAAAATTTGAAGGCAGCGCAAAAACTGCTAATGGCCAGGCACAGTCAAGGCTGGTGTTGGCAATGATTTTGATGAGTGCTGTTTACGCGATAATCAGTGCACGGTTGATATTCCTTGGTTTTCAGGATCCCTCACAACCCTCACTGTTGCGGGTGGCAGACGCGGCGATTACGGCCACACGGCCAGATCTCATTGATCGCAATGGTATTACGCTCGCTACCGATATTAATACCGCATCCTTATATGCAGAACCCAATCGCATTAACGATCCTGATGAGGCGTTGGAGCTGTTGATTACGGTATTACCGGATTTGGACCAGGAGGAAATCCATCGCAAACTGGCCAGCAAGGCTGGATTTGTCTGGCTCAAGCGTGAATTGACTCCGGCACAACAAAGCAGGATTTTTTCTCTGGGAATTCCGGGAATTGGCTTTAAGGCAGAGACGCGGCGTTATTACCCCAATGGTGAAACCACCTCGCATGTTGTGGGTCTGGTCAATATAGACAATGTTGGTATTGCGGGATTTGAGAAATATATTGACGATCAGGGATTGGCTGATTTGCGCAGCGCCGGGTTTGGGTCAACCAAAGTGCTGGAACCTGTATCGCTGAGCATAGATTTACGTGTGCAGCACATAGTTCGCGATGAACTGGAAAAAGCGCTGGAGCGATATCAGGCAATTGCTGCGGGTGGCGTTATCCTTGATGTAAATACCGGCGAGGTGGCAGCGATGGTCTCTTTGCCGGATTTTGACCCCAATAATCCTATTGGCGCTATGAAAAAGGAAAACCTGAACCGGGTATCAGCGGGTCTGTTTGAAATGGGTTCCACATTCAAGTCCTTTACAACCGCCATGGCGCTGGATGGTGGAACGGCAAGGATGGATGACAAGTTTGATGCTACCAAACCGTTTCGTATTGCCGGATTTACCGTCAAGGATTTTTATGCAAAACGGCGCTGGTTGAGCCTTCCTGAAGTGTTCATTTATTCTTCAAATATTGGAACAGTTCAGATGGCGGACAAGGTGGGAATTGAAGCCCATGATGAATTTTTGCATCGAATGGGGCTGCTGGACAAAATGCAGTCATTTGAGTTGCCTGAGGTAGCCAAACCCCAGGAGCCGAAAAAATGGCGCAAGATTAATTCTGTAACAATTTCCTATGGTCATGGCATGACGACAACGCCCTTGCAAACAGCAAGTGCTGCGGCTGCTCTGCTGAATGGGGGCAGATTGATTCCACCTACGTTGCTTCTGCGAAATGAGGATGATGCCAATAAACTGGCTAAACAAGTGGTTAGCAAACGCACCAGTGAACTGATGCGCTATCTTTATCGGCTGAATGTCGAAAAAGGTTCTGGAAGGCGCTCAGAGGTTAAAGGCTACCGGGTGGGTGGTAAAACGGGAACGGCGGAAAAAGTGGTCAATGGCAAATATGTTTCAAATAAACTGTTTAATGTTTTTCTTGCCGGATTTCCTATGGATGACCCCAAATATGTGGTGATGGTATTTATCGATGAGCCCAAGCCCGAAGAAGGTAAAAAGGGTGCAACTGCCGGGCTGAATTCGGCTCCGATAGTTGGCCGTATTGTCAGGCGTGCTGCGCCACTGTTGGGTGTGAAGCCAAAATTCATGGATCTTGAAGGCCCGCTTTTTGCATCCTATTAAGGCCGCAAACTGCTGGCAATCATTGCGCAATCTACGAATCTGTGACCCGGCGACAGGCGGTAACTGGAATGAAAAATAATGATTGAGCTTGGTAAACTCATTGCCGATTTGGGGCAATTGTCGAGGACCCAAAAACAGATAACTATCAGCAATATTTGCATCGATTCGCGCGAAGTGGAGGCGGGGTGCCTGTTTGCGGCTTTGCCGGGCAGTAAGATTGATGGTGCAAATTTTGTGCTGCAGGCAGTGAAAAACGGTGCAGCGGCAATCCTGGTGGGGGAAAATTTTGATGATGAAGAATTGCCGGTGCCGCTCATACGGGTGAATGACCCCAGGCTTGCATTGGCGCAGGTCGCAGCACGCTTTTTTCCTCGCCAACCAGAAACGATGGTTGCGGTTACCGGGACGGCTGGGAAGACTTCGGTAGCAGAATTTGCCAGGCAATTGTGGGCGGGTTGCGGGCGTTCTGCTGCATTTATTGGAACAACAGGCGTGGTTTCGCCGGGTCGTGAGGATTATGGCAATCTGACAACTCCCGATGCGGTAACTTTGCATAAGTTGCTGGATGAGTTGGCAGGTGAAGGTGTTAGCCATGCGGCTATGGAAGCATCATCCCACGGGCTGGATCAAAAAAGGTTGTATGGTGTGCGATTGGCAGCAGCGGGGTTTACTAATCTGGGCCGAGACCATCTGGATTATCACACTGGTATGAGCGACTATTTTGACGCCAAAATGCAGTTGTTTAGTGAGTTACTGCCAAAAGGCTCTCCCGCAGTAATTTTCAGCGACGATGCCTATAGCGAGCAGGCTAATGTTGTGGCTGCAAAGGCGGGGCATGAGGTTTTGAGTGTCGGGCGTGCGGGCGGTTTTCTAACCTTAAAGCGCGTCGAGCATGAGCGTTACAGCCAGATTGCCGAGATTGTTCATAATCGCAAAACATACCGGATCAGATTTCCGCTTGCGGGTGATTTTCAGATTTCCAATGGTTTGGTGGCGGCGGCATTGGTTTTGACCACCGGGGAAGATATTGACGCCGTAATGGCAGGTCTTGAAAATCTTAAGGGTGCTTCTGGACGGCTGGAACTGATCGGTCACCACAAAAACGGTGCGCCGGTTTATGTGGATTATGCCCATAAACCCGATGCGCTGGAGAACATTTTGAAGTCACTGCGCCCGTTTGCTTCGCATAATCTGGTCGTGGTATTTGGCTGCGGTGGTGATCGGGACCCCGGCAAAAGGCCGATCATGGGCGAAATTGGTACGCGACTGGCAGACAAAGTTATCGTCACTGACGATAATCCACGCACGGAAGATGCCAGACTGGTTCGAAAGGCAATTCTTGCCGCTGCGCCTGGTGCGATTGAAATTGCTGACCGGCGGGAGGCCATCTGGCGCGCGGTTGAAGAATTGGGTGAAGGTGATTGTCTGGTGATTGCAGGTAAAGGCCATGAAACCGGGCAGATTGTTGGCACGCAGGTTCTGGAATTCAGTGACCACGACGAAGTTCGAAAAGCGTTGGAGGCATCACACTCATGAGTGAAAATGGTGCTGAACTGTGGAGTATCGAAGAATTTCTTGCAGCAATCGGTGGCAGGCCGCTTGGAGAAATGACACAGGATGTGGGTGGCATTTCAATTGATACACGCACGCTGGAAGAGGGCGATGCTTTTTTTGCCATCAAAGGTGATCGCTTTGACGGTCATGCATTTGTCACTAATGCGGCAGGCAGGGGGGCAGCTGTTGCAGTGGTCAATGAAGAAAAACTGGTGGCGCTTGGTGCCTTAAACCTGCCACTGGTAATCGTAACTGATGTATTGGAGGCGATGGAGCGGTTGGCGATTGCAGCGCGCGCGCGCACAAAAGCGCGCATTATTGCCATTACCGGTAGTGTGGGCAAAACGACAACTAAAGAGATGTTGCGCACACTATTGACGCCCTGCGGCAAAGTTCATGCCTCTATTGCCTCCTACAACAATCATTGGGGCGTGCCACTTACGTTGGCGCGCATGGCGCGGGACACGAAATTCGGCATCTTTGAAATCGGTATGAACCACCCCGGTGAAATTACCCCGCTGGTAAAAATGGTGCGGCCCCATGGAGCGGTGATTACGACTATTGGGGCGGCTCATTTAGGGGCATTTAAGAGCTTGAATGATATTGCCCGGGCGAAAGGCGAGATATTCAGCGGTGTTGAAAGCGGCGGGTTTGCTCTGATCAACCGTGATATCCCGCAATTTTCTTTGCTTTCAAAACTGGCAGATAAGGCAGGTATTGAACATCTGTTGGCATTTGGTGAAAAGCGAGGTGCTAAATTCGCGCTGAAGGAGGTGCTGCCATCTTCTTCGGGTTCCCATATCAGCGCGCGGCTGGATGGGAAAAAGGTCGAACTTGATCTGAGGTTACCTGGTGCGCACATGGTTTCAAATCTGCTTGCAGCGCTTGGGGCTGCATCGTTGGCCGGGGCTGATATGGAAAAAGTCCTGGGTGCAGTGAACCTTGTGGGTGCAGTAAAGGGGCGTGGACAGGGGGTTATGT
>JAKISV010000131.1 GCA_021648425.1 Rhizobiaceae bacterium | reverse complement strand
TAACAGAAATCTCGATGCAAGCATCGATTTTCGCCGAGAGTTCAAGGATATTATTATCAAGCCGCTCTACGGCAATGGCGGAGCGGGGGTGTTTCGCATCACGCAAGATGACCAGAACCTGACTTCTTTGCTGGAAATGTTTGAAACCAGCTTTCGCGAGCCGTTTATTGCCCAGCGCTATTTGGCTGATGTGCGTGCAGGAGATAAACGCATCATTCTAGTGGAAGGAGAGCCGGTGGGCGCTATCAACCGGGTGCCAGCTGAAGGTGATGCCCGTTCCAACATGCATGCCGGGGGTCGTGCAGAACATGCGGAACTGACAAAGCGAGAACTGGAAATCTGCGAAATAATCGCACCAACCATGCGCGAATACGGGTTCATTTTTGTTGGCATAGATGTCATTGGAGGACTTATTACAGAAATCAACGTCACTTCTCCAACCGGTATCCGCGAAATTCAAAAATTCTCTGGCACTGATATTGCTCCCATCGTGTGGGATGCGATTGAAAAACGTCTATAAAAAAACCGGACTGATATTGGCAAATGGCAAACGCACAACCGCTCAGAGCGCTGTTCCTCGCTTTTGATAAACTGATACGCCCGGCAGTAGATTTATCTGCACCAACGCCATTAAAAATTGCATTTCTCAATGCGCAAATGGCACCTGGCAGTCAAAACCTTTTTGGCAGTGAATATCATACAGTTACCTGTGAGCAGCCATTGCGCTCATTTTATCTTGATTTGAAACAGGCCGGTATTCCTGTTCAGCCTAACTTGGAACAACCTTCTTCAACATTTGATATCTGCCTTGTACTCACCGGAAAATTCAAAGCCTTCAATGAGGCAATGATTGCCAAAGCAGCCAGGCTGACAAGCGAGGGCGGCATGGTGATGGTAGCTGGCGCCAATAACACCGGTATCGCCAGTCTTCGAAAAAATATTGCCGGTATTGTTGATGTGGAGGACAGTTTTTCGAAATACCACAGTATCGTATTCTGGTTTCGCAAAAGTTCCAAAATTAAGTTTCCCGACAACAAGAACAAGCATCACATTATTGAAGCTGGCAGACAAAATTACAGTTCGGCGCCGGGGCTCTTTTCTGCCAATAAAGTGGACCCCGGGTCAATTATGCTGGCTGAGTGTTTTGATGAAGCAATAAGCGGCAGAGTTGCGGACCTGGGTGCGGGGTGGGGTTATTTGAGTTGTGAATTGCTGCGTAGTTCCAAAAACGTTTATGCCATAGATTTATATGAAGCTGACTGGCACGCAGTTGAAGCATGTAAAATTAATCTCGCGCAGTTCTCCCCCGGCACCGAAGTAGGAATATTCTGGCATGACGTCATCCGTGAACCGATAAAACAGAAACATGACTGGGTAATTACGAATCCGCCATTTCATCAGGGGAAAAATTCAGATGTCACTTTGGGGCAGGGTTTTATTGAGCACGCTGCATCGATACTGAAAAAAGATGGAAAACTGCTGATGGTGGCAAATCAACATCTTGCCTATGAACGTATTATCAGGGCCTGTTTCAACAATTTCAGGGTGTTAAAGCAGGTCAATGGCTTCAAAACGATCAAAGCAGAAGCCCCTAAAAACCCTTCTGGTTAAGACAATAAGTCATCAATTTATTAATACCTATTAGCGTATTTTGTACTATCTGCTAACGAACCCTAAATAATATGATGTTAATGTTCACCATTCAATTCAGGGAAAAATCCAATCGGGTGGTAATAAATGTACAATACTATTTTAAAAAAACCCCGCCTTCCATTCGGTATTAATAATGCTGGAAAGCTAGGCAAATTCAAATCGAATGAAAACGGTGCAACTGCAGTTGAATTTGCCCTGGTCGCCTTTCCGTTCTTTTTCTTGCTGACAGCCATCATCGAAGCGTCACTTTTCTTTTTTGCCGGACAAATGCTTGAAAGTGCAGTTGACCGTGTTGGCCGCCAGGTAAGAACCGGGCAGCTTGGCATCACTACAACCCAGGAACAACTCAAGGACGCTATGTGTTTGGAGGCCTCCTTGTTGTTTGAATGCTCCGGATTGCTCGTGGATGTTAAATTGGCCGCAACATTTGCTGATCTTGGTAGCCCGCCCACCCCCGTATCGGGCGTTCTTGATCCTGATGACTTTGGCTATAATGCACCAGTATCAGAACAAATCATGCGGATTACAGCAACTTATGAATGGCCGGTATTCAGTAATTATGTGGCTGCGCACCTGGCTGATTTAGATAGTGGCAATGCCTTACTGACTGCAATTTCAGTTTTCAAGACAGAGCCATATTGATTATTTCGAACAATGAATCTTATTACCCGCAACAGCCGACCATTTTTTGCAAAAGGACTTATTAATGTCTAACCAACTTAATTACAGAGCCAGAATAAAATTTGGCCTTTGGGATTTGACATCCAGATTTCGCAAAAACTGTGAGGGGGTCGCTGCGCTGGAATTTGCGCTCATCGCACCTATCATGATTATGTTGTTTGTTGGCACGCTGGAAGTATCTGCCGCTGTATCTGTGAACCGAAAAGTATCACGAATTTCCAGCGTTGTTGGCGATCTGGTAACCCAAAGCTCTGCTCTGAACGGCACTGACATCGCGAATATTATGGATGCATCCAGTGATATTATGCAGCCCTATGCCAATTCCGTAAAAATTCGAATTACCGGTATCAATATTGAAAGCGGCAATGCCACAGTAGCCTGGAGCTGCGAAAGCAATTGGACTAAAGCTGTACTCAACTCCCCCTATGATGTTCCCGCCACCATCAAGATTGACGGATCATTCCTGGTGGCGGCGCGTGTTCAAACCAATTATCAGCCGATGGTTGGCTGGGCCCGTTACAGTGCGTCCGCCGGTATCAGTTTTGACAGCACAGCAGTCACCATGGATGAAGAGATATTTCTTCGCCCGCGAGTTGGGCTGGTCGTCGATGTTGTAGGCTGCTAATCGACTTGTTCGTCAGGTTGTTCACTATCGCGTTTTTCCTCGACATCAGCAGGCAACAGCGAATTCAAATATTCAATAACGGGTAAAAACTGCCCGTGCCGCGCCACTACAAATCCACCTCCAAATACCGGCTCAATTGAATCGTAGGCAACAGGGTCATTTTCATACATGCGCGTTAGAACATTTCGGAGAAGTGTTTTTGCTTCACTAGCCAGTGACTTTCGAACAACATGGGGCCGATTGGGAATAGCAGAGGACTTCCAGATCACGCGATAAGGAATAATTTTGCCGCCGTTTTTTGCAGCAATTAGATTAAGCGTTCCCTGAGAATAGCCGGTAACCGGATCACCGGTAAGCGAGCTCCAGCCAATCAATGCGTTATATTCACCTTCGACAAACTTTTGAATGGCAACCTCGCCGCTTTCCGAATAGCTGATTTCCTCAGGCAGTTCGATATTTTGGGTTCCCAGTTCAAAAATGGCAAACTGGCTGCCGGCAAACGAAGATTGAGATAATCCCGTCAATTTTGCGGAAGCCAGTTGCGAAACATCCTCAGGGCCGTTTTCAGCCGAAATCACAATTGAATTATAGCTCTGCGACCCATCGGAAGATTTAGGCAATACCAGCGGTTCCACACATTCGCAGACTTGCCAGGCCGCCGCATAGGCGCTGGCGGAATAGATCGCATATTCAATCCGGGCGCTGGACTGGGCGTTTATAAGGGCAGTATAGTTTTTTGCTGCAAATATCTCAACATTCAACCCAAGCGCTTCGGCTATTGCCAGGCGAAAAGGTTCGACTTTTGCGACAGCTGCTGAATTACCGTTGCTGGCAACAATGCCAATGCGGAATGTCCCGACATCCTTGCGCCAATCAGTCTGCGCCATTGCTGATGTCAACAAGCCCACATAGGCCACCGCGACCATAACAGCCGTCATGATGAGTATTGAGAAATTTTCTGGAGACTTGAACTGCCTGTTGCCTGAGTTATGCTGCACGGTATCAATCTGTGTTGAAGGTATTTGATTCTGCATTTTGCATCATGATGCAATGAAGCGTTGCGTCAAACAACCTCAATATTCAAATTAAACCCACAGGTAGCGATATGGCGCGTGCATTTTTATTTGTTCTGGATTCATTTGGTATCGGCGGTGCGCCCGATGCTGCACTTTTTAATGACGAAAACTCCAATACGCTGGGCCATATTGCGCTTGCCTGCCAAAAAGGCGAAGCAAATGTCGAAGGCGGCAGAAGCGGGCCACTTGCAATGCCGAACATGGAACAATTAGGTTTGGGCCTCGCTGCAAAATCCGCTTGCGGTGAATGGCCCGCCGGATTTTCTACAAACCCTGAACTGAAAGGCATTTGGTGCAATGCCGCAGAGGTTTCAAAAGGAAAGGATACACCTTCGGGTCACTGGGAAATCGCAGGGGTGCCGGTGAGTTTTGACTGGGGTTATTTCCCGCGGGAAATTCCATGCTTTCCAAAAGAGCTGACAGATAGGCTGATCGAAAGTTGCAATCTCACCGGCATCATCGGCAACCGTCACGCTTCGGGGACACAAATCATTGTTGAACTGGGAGAAGAGCACATATCTACCGGCAAACTCATCTGCTACACATCGGCTGATTCCGTACTGCAGATCGCTGCCCATGAAACTCATTTCGGGCTGGAAAGATTACTCAACGTTTGCCAAACCGCTCGCGAACTGGTCGACCCCTATAATATCGGGCGGGTAATCGCCCGGCCATTCATTGGCGAGAATGCTGAAAATTTTGAACGTACCGGCAACCGCCGGGACTATTCCGTGCCACCACCCCAACCCACATTGCTTGATCGTTTGAAAAGCAATGGCAGGCAGGTCATCGCCATTGGCAAGATCTCCGATATCTACGCCCACCAGGGAACGACAGATGTGCGCAAGGCCAATGGCAATGCGGCGTTGTTTGATGCTACTTTGAATGCAATGGACGACGCGCACGAAGGTGATCTGGTATTTACCAATTTTGTTGATTTTGACATGTTATATGGCCACCGGCGCGATATTGCCGGTTATGCAACAGCTCTGGAATATTTCGATAAACGGCTTCCCCAGCTTATCAACAAGTTAAAAACCGGTGATTTGATGATTCTGACCGCTGACCATGGTTGCGATCCATCCTGGCCCGGTACCGATCACACCCGAGAACAGGTGCCGGTGCTGGCCTTTGGCCCCGACCTCTCTCCAGGCAGCGGTGGCTCGCTTGCCACATTTGCAGATATTGGCGAAACCATTGCCAAACACCTGGACATTGCCGCTGGTCCTCATGGGGCTCCTTTCATTTAGCGCGTTTAATTTGCCTGTTCACAGATTGCAAAAACAGGTGTTCGTGTCTTGAGAAAGCGCGCAGTGAGGGCGATAATAAATTTCTATGGCATATTCAGGAGCGCTATCATGTCGTCAAATTCCAACATCACCGTTATCGACCACCCGCTTATCCAGCACAAACTCACCAAAATGCGCGATGTGAATACATCAACCGCCGGGTTTCGCCGTTTGCTGCGAGAGATATCCCTGCTGCTTTGCTATGAAGTGACGCGAAATCTTGAATTGACTACAGAAACTATTAAAACACCGATGACCGAAATGTCCGCACCGGTTCTGGCCGGTAAAAAACTGGTGTTTGCTTCTATTCTTCGAGCCGGCAATGGATTACTTGAAGGCATGCTGGATCTGGTCCCGTCTGCCCGTGTCGCCCACGTTGGCCTTTATCGCGATCATAAAACGCTCGAAGCGATTGAATATTACTTCAAGGCTCCCCAGGATATTTCCGACCGCCTGGTGATTGTTGTTGATCCGATGTTGGCAACAGCCAATTCCGCTACAGCTGCTATCGAAAAACTAAAAGAACGCGGTGCAAATAACATTCGGTTTTTATGCCTGTTGGCAGCCCCTGAAGGCATCGAAGCATTTACCAAAGCGCAACCTGAAGTACCGATTTATACCGCGGCAATCGATAGTCATTTGAATGAAAAAGGCTATATTGTTCCAGGTTTGGGTGATGCCGGTGACCGGATGTATGGAACCAAATAAGTCCAATTGTCATCTTCGATACCTTTACCCGTTGATAACCCTGTTTTGTGGAAGTGGGCTACCCTTATACCAGGGTTAGTTCAATATTAGTTTTCCCCGCCTAATATAAACGCCAATTCTGGTATCGAAAGTAATCCAATGTGGCGCTATCTACTCCTGTCGGGAGTAATAATCTTTTCTGCTGTTCAAGCGCCTTCTTTATTTGAGATGGTGATTAAAGAGCGTGAAAATTCCAAACAGCAGGAAATAGCCCAGGATAATGCCCGCTTTATTGCGTTGGCTAACGCCCAAAAGCAAACAAAAAAAACCTATAATTCCGGGCGTCAGGTAAAATTGAAAGCCGGTCGTGGCGGGCATTTTTATGCACAGGTACGCATGAATAATCGCCCGGTGGATGTAATGGTCGATACTGGTGCAACAACGGTAGCCATTAACGAGACAACCGCCAGAAACCTTGGTATCAGGCTGAAATCATCCGATTTCAAATACACTGTAAATACCGCCAATGGCACAAAAAAAGCAGCCATTGCGATGATTGATCAAATCCAGATTGGCAACATTCGAATTTATGATGTGCGCGCCAGCATCTCAAGGGACACTTCCCTTTCCACAACACTGCTTGGCATGAGCTTCCTCAAGCAGTTGAAGCGATTTGAAGTGAGCGGCGATACCATGACTATGGTGCAATGAGCGTCGAGTATTGCTTTGACCCACCAATTGCCTTACCCACAGTAAACTGCGTTGCCGTTAATGGATAGTTGATTCGTTTTTAAAGGATTGTTGGCTTTCAGGGGTTCAGGAATAATTTCATATAAAAATGCGATAAATATTCTGGATATCCAGGTAAATAACCTTTTGTTATTACTCACGGTATTTACAGGAATGCTGGGGGTATTTTCGCTCAGTGCTTTTTCCAGTGAATTTAACTCACCTTGGCGCGACAAGACCCGTGGCCTTGTGATTGATGCTTATGACAAGAATATAATTGACTGGCGGCGCATGACCAAAGACCGGCGAATTGTCGGCTTTATCGCCAAAGCCAGCGATGGACTGTCAGCGCGTTATGGCTGCAAATCAGCTGGAAACAAAACCAAAATTGCCCTGTGCAGAAAGACCTGGTCAAATTATTCGCTAAAGCGTGAATTGTTTAACACCCGTCGCATCATCGCAAAAAGTCTTGGCCTGAAATGGGGCGCCTATCATCTGGGTCGTGCCGGAAATCCAATTGCTCAAGCCAATCATTTTATAGACTTTGCAAAACCAGGGCCTGACGATCTGATTGCCCTCGATATCGAGCATGGTACTGGTGAAAAATGGATATCCCTTAAGGATGGCGAAATTTTTGCCAGGCACATCAAAAAAATCCTCGGACGTTATCCGATGCTTTATACCAATCACGCCACGGCAAAAATGATCGCCGCTGACAGGCAGAAATACCCGATCCTTTCTCGATTGAAGCTCTGGTATCCACGTTATCGCCCCAGCATCAAAAACGTTTTTCCTCTTGGCAATTGGGAAAACTATACGCTTTGGCAGTTTTCAGTGGGAATCAACTGCACTAAAAGACACTGTCCTTATCGGGTGCCAGGCACTCGCCGTGATATTGATGTAAATGTCACTGGACTAAGTATCGAGGCCCTGAGGAAGGCTTGGCCGTTTGACGGGATTTGGCCGCAAAAACCATTTCCAGGTTTGCCGGCTCCAATTACTGATAACAACGTAACGTCAGTCCCGGTAACAAAGCCGACCGCAAAAACCGGGCAGCAGCTGGATCAGGTGGCCAGCGGAACGGTGCGCTCTGCACAGAACCAGTTCCTCCCGCCGGCCACACCCACACC
>JAKISV010000130.1 GCA_021648425.1 Rhizobiaceae bacterium | reverse complement strand
GTGTCGGCCAGGCCAAGTTGAAGAAATTTGCTGAAGAGTTTTTGGCGGTAATTGCTGATGGTTGATATTTTGGAGTATATGAAATTACAACGCATATCGCCAAAGTTGAACCGCGATAGTTTTACAATTTATCCTGCATGTGATATATTCTGGTTAATCAAAAACCGGAGATTTTATGAGCACAGTTCAGGATCAATCTGCCTTGTCAGCACTTCACAATCCAGTTGCTTATCAGCGCGAATTTATTAAGTGGTCGGCTATTGCATTTTTGATTATCACTATTATCAGTTATTTTGGTGGAGATGCATATCTACTGACTTTCATCAAAGCTTCATTTGCGCCTATTTACGTTCTTGTAAATCAGGCCCGGAAGCTAATTTGGCCAAAATCTGCTATTTATAGTCTAAAAATACTGTTGAGTGAGCGAGCAATTGATAGTCTAATTTTTTCTTTTGCCATGCTTGTAATGTTCATCCAACCCGATCGTTCTTTTGAAACCCTGGCAAAACTATATGTATTTTTTCTCCTGGGGTTTTTCTTTACTTTTGTAATACTTGATATTTTGTTGGGGCCTCCAAATTCAAGACAGAGCTCCAAAAAACAACACTGAAAACATGTGTTTAACTCGGAGCCTTGAATATCGCACAGGTGCTTGTCCCGTGCGCCACCAGCTTTCCATCAGCCCGCTTTAACGTCGCTTCGCTTGTAGCAATAGTGCGCCCGAAATGTACGACCTTGCCTTCGCATACCACTTCGCCACTGTTTTCAAACAGCGGTCGCACCAGATTTATTTTGAACTCAATCGTGGTGAACATCATTCCTCTGGGAAGTTTTGTCTGCACCGCGCAGCCAAGGGCAGAATCAAGCAATGTCGCCGGCCAGCCCCCATGCACAGTTCCCGCGGGATTATAATGATCAAGCGTTGGTATGCCGCGAAACACAGCCCTGCCCAAATCCACTTCACTCAGAATAAAATTCAACAGCTTTGCAATCGGTGGGCCGGGAATTTTCCCAGCCGCCATCATCTCCAACAGCTCAAGCCCGGAATGTTGCAGAAACAATTTTGGCTCAATGCTGCCAAATACAGTGCCTTCGGGGATAATATTTTTGCCGGTCATGTGAGTGTCCATGGCAGGCAGTTATCCAGTATTGGCCCAATTCTCAGCGGTGCGATATAGCTGGCCAGCCCGGTTTTTTCATCAATCTCCACGCCAACCCCGCTCAATGACGCTTCACCTCCAGCCGCCTCAAATCGGCCTTTGGGAACCTTGGAAACAAACCGGTTAATCGGCTCTTCTTTATCCATACCCAGGGAAGAATCATAATTACCACACATACCCGCATCACTCATATAAGCAGTACCACCGCCCAAAATGTGATGGTCGGCCGTTGGCACGTGGGTGTGGGTCCCCACAACGAATGAAACCCGCCCGTCGACAAAATGCCCAAAGCAAACTTTTTCGCTGGTCGCCTCCGCATGAAAATCAATGACAATGACATCAGCAGCCTCCCCCATAGGCGCCGCCGTCAATTGCTCTTCCACACATTGAAAAGGGTCATCAAGATCTGGATGCATGAACACCCGGCCCATGATATTCATCACCATCACCCGCACACCGTTCCTGGATTCATAAATATTTGCCCCCTTGCCCGGCGTGCCTTTCGGGTAATTGGCCGGGCGTAAAAACCGCTCCTGCCGATCAGCAAATCCCAGAGCCTCACGCTGATCCCACACATGATTTCCCGTAGTAACCACATCAGCCCCCGCCTCCAGTGTTTGTTCCAGAATATCTTCATTGATTCCAAAACCCCCGGCAGCATTCTCACCGTTGACGATAACAAAATCGAGTTTCAGTTTATCAATTAAACCAGGCAGCTCTCTATAAACTTTCGAACGACCCGAACGCCCGCACATATCACCTAAAAACAACAAACGCATATGGATTCCAACTCACTTTACAAATTCGCGAAATCCACTTTCGGTCACAATGGCATCCATTGCAATATCATGGCGTTCCTGCGGCACATGTTCACATTGCTGGCAATCAAAGGCAACGCCAAACAAACGAGGCCTGCAATCCATTTCAACCAGTCGTGCAATCGCCCGGTCATAATGCCCTGCACCATAGCCAATGCGTCCGCCAGTTTCATCAAAAGCCGCCAGCGGCATCAGCATGATTTGCGGATCAACCACCCTTGCATCACTGCCAGGTCCCCTTGTGCCAAAACCCGTATCAATCAGTTCAGCACCGCGCACTAGTTCGCGAAATATAATTTTTGTTTTTCCCACAACAACCGGCAGGCACAACATTGCACCGCGTTGGCGCAGTTTATCCATTAGTGGTCGTGGATCAATTTCTGAGCGGATCGGGAAAAATCCGGAAATTATACAACCTGGATCAAATAAAATATCGTCACCACCCAGCTCCGCAGCCAGCAGGCTTTTGTCAATACGCTTTTCGCCACCCAACGCATCACGCCGGGCTAAAATCTCTGTACGAATTTCAGATTTGGTATTCAATTACAGCCCTGACACTTTTCCTGACACTTTTAACGTCCCATTTAACGTCCCAAAACAAAAATACGCGCCACAACGACCGTCGAACATGAGTGATCCCGGGAACCTACAAAGTAGGTGGGCACCGTGATGCCAAGACCCACGGGTCAAGGCAGGGACAGTTCCCTTAAAGATCGCTAAGGCCCAGGGAAAATGAGTTCTAACAAATCGCGCAGCGCGCAGCGCTAATATAGAGCTTTTACCACGACGTTACCAACGATTTTTGAAATTCAATTTTCAGGCCCCTAAAGCCCGTTCAGCTTGCGCGCCAGATTCTCCAGTCGATCAGCAGCCTCGCCCAGGCCGCTCAGCACGGATTTTTCACGCTCATCACTGGTGCTGAGTGCTTTTTCACGGCTGGCTCGCAAATTCTCTAAATCCGCTTCAAGCACGCGGATTTTCTTTTGCAATTCACCCAGTTCATCCACAACCATGACACCGGCCATAATTGTCAGGCGCTGATCTCCGATTTCCCCGAATGAGCCTCTTAAATGTCCCACATAGCCGTCAAATTTCTGCGCCAGCTCAATCAACTGGTTTTCCTGCCCCTCATCACAGGCCATTCGATAGGTCTTACCATTAATGGTTACAGTAACTTGCGACATGATTTTCTTTTGACCTAACCCTCTTTTTGCAAAACAGCGCGAATGGTTTCCATAGCATTGATCAGGCGGGAGGAAACTTCGCGATTAACATTTTCCAACCGTTGGCAGCGCGCTTCCGCATCATCCAAAGAACCGGCCAGACGAACACGGTCTGCAGCCATTCTCTGCACTTCAGCTTCGCTATCCTTATCAATTGTTTTCTTTTCCAGATGGCCATCAACGGCTGTTTCCAGAACATTGATAGATTTGCCCAGCCGTTTCAGGATATCTGGGACGTTTTCTTCATTACTGTTAGTCATCAACCCTCCACATCCAACTACTGTCCAGCCGCCCGCTATCGACTGTATATATTATGCTGTTATGCCCAAACTGGTATAAAAAACCCGAGCCCGGCTAAAAAATTACGCTGTCAAAATCGAATCACCTAATTGCACAAACTATTTAGCCAGAAAACCTTAGGCAATGGACTAACCCATCGTCAACGCATCATGCATCAAATTTGCAGTTTGTTTACTGTTTTTTTGTTCCCCACAATTCAACACATTCCCGAATCAAACCCAAATCAGACCCAATTCAAATATTGACTCCGAGCCTTCACCTGCTATTTCTTCCCTCTCATCGGCTGTACAAGCAGATTGTCTGTCAATTCAGGCGTTTCTTCTTACTGAACACAGTGGATTAGTCGTCCCGCAGACAGGCCTGCACAGGTAAAACAGGGCATTTACGCGTTCCATGATCAATATTGACAAGCATACAGCAATGGCTAACGCCATTCGTTTTCTATCCATTGACGCCATTCAAAAGGCCAATTCCGGCCATCCCGGCCTGCCAATGGGGGCCGCAGATGTGGCGACTGTTCTTTTCTCAAAGTTTATGAAATTCGACCCCAAAACGCCCGATTGGTCCGATCGCGATCGATTTGTTCTATCCGCCGGCCACGGCTCCATGCTGCTTTATTCGCTGCTTTACCTGCTCGGCTATGAAGATATTGACCTGAACCAGATTAAGAAATTTCGAAAACTCGGTTCTAAAACCGCCGGTCATCCCGAATACGGTCATGCTGCGGGCATTGAAACCACCACAGGCCCTTTAGGCCAGGGTATTGCCAATGCTGTAGGCATGGCGATCGCCGAGCGCAAGCTGTCTGAAGAATTTGGCAGCGATGTTGTAGATCACCGCACCTATTGCCTTGTCGGTGATGGCTGCCTGATGGAAGGAATATCCCAGGAATCCATCACCCTTGCCGGTCATTTGAAACTGAATAAGCTTATCGTACTGTGGGACGACAATCAGATTTCTATTGATGGTCCGGTCTCTATTTCTGATTCCACCGATCAGATTGCCCGTTTTGATTCCTGCAACTGGAAAACCATTTCCATCGACGGACATGATCCCGACGAAATTGCTTCTGCACTGGAAGAGGCTGGCACTTCAGACAAGCCGGTCCTGATCGCATGTCGTACAGTAATTGGCTTTGGTTCGCCTAACAAATCAGGCACCGCTGCAGCCCACGGCGCCCCCTTGGGCGATGAAGAAGTGGCGCTGACACGCAAAGCGCTGGGGTGGGATGAGAAACCTTTTGTTGTTCCGTCAGAAGTCCTGGATGACTGGCGCATTATTGGACTTCGTTCCAGTCAGAAGCGCAAGGAATGGGAAAAACGTTTTTGCACCATGGACGCCGAAATCAAAGGCGAGTTCCAGCGCCGTATGCGTGGCGACTTGCCTTCGGCCCTTGAACCGGCAATTGCTGAATTCAAACGTTCAATTGCAGAGCAGCAACCCAAAAAAGCAACCCGCCAATCTTCCCAGATGGCATTGGAAGTCATCAATGAAATAGTCCCCGAGACCCTTGGCGGCTCGGCTGATCTTACCGGTTCCAACAATACCAAAACCAGCCAGACCGAAGCAATTACACCTGAAGATTTTTCCGGGCGCTATCTCCACTGGGGCATTCGCGAACACGCCATGGCCGCCGCCATGAATGGCATTGCCCTGCATGGTGGATTAATCCCCTATTCCGGTGGGTTCTTGATATTTTCCGATTATTGCCGCACTTCAATACGACTTGCAGCCTTGATGGGCATTCGTTCAATCCACGTACTCACCCACGATTCCATCGGCCTTGGCGAAGATGGCCCCACCCACCAGCCGGTTGAACATCTGGCGTCCCTGCGCGCCATACCTAATCTGCTGGTGATGCGTCCTGCCGATACGATGGAAACGGCCGAATGCTGGCAGCTGGCGCTGGAATCACAATTTGCTCCCACCGCGATTGCCTTGTCACGCCAGGCATTGCCCGCTGTCAGAACCCAGTATGATGAAGAAAACCGCTGTGCCTATGGAGCCTATGAATTAAGCCCAGCCAGCGACAATGCCAAAGTCAGCCTGTTTGCCTCCGGCTCCGAGATTGAAATTGCCCTTGATACTCAAAAATTGCTGGAAGAACAGGGTTTTCCCGCCCGCGTCATATCAGTACCCTGTTTTGAATTGTTTGAAGCTCAAAGTAACAAATACCAGACCAATATCATAGGCAGTGCAACTCTCAATATTGCCATAGAAGCGGGCATTCGCCAGGGTTGGGACCGGTTCATTTCCAATGATGGAATATTTATCGGCATGAATTCTTTCGGCGGCTCCGCCCCAGCTGAGCAATTATACAAACATTTTGGCATCACCGCCGAAGCAACCTTCAAAGCCGCGCTGAAAAAGCTTTCCTGACACATTATGAGCAAACCTTGTTCTGTGTGCAAAAACGTCGCGGTAATAATCCCGTCAAACATGTTCAATTCGGTGGTATAGCGGTATATTTTTCAGTATGAATAGATAAAATTACAACCAAACCCACGAATTTTCTTTCATTTCCAATATTTGACCAGGAGATATTCCCATGACCACCCCCGTAAAAGTAGCCATCAACGGCTTTGGCCGTATTGGTCGCAATATTCTGCGTTCCATTATCGAGAGTGGGCGTACCGACATTGAAGTTGTGGCGATTAACGATCTTGGCCCGGTTGAAACCAATGCACATCTGGTACGCTATGACAGTGTGCACGGACGTTTTCCCGGCACGGTAACAGTTGATGGTGACACCATTGATGTGGGCAGAGGGCCAATCAAAGTTACAGCCATTCGCGACCCCAAAGAATTACCCTGGGCCGATGTTGATATCGCCATGGAATGTACCGGCCTGTTCACCGCCCGGGAAAAAGCCGCCTGGCACCTGGAAAACGGTTCTTCGCGTGTACTAATTTCCGCCCCCGGTGCCAATGCTGATAAAACCATTGTTTTTGGCGTCAATGATAGCGCACTGACAAGCGAAGATTTAGTGGTTTCCAACGCTTCATGCACCACCAACTGCCTGGCACCGGTGGCTTATGTATTGAACAATGCCATTGGCATTGAAAAAGGCTTCATGACCACCATCCATTCCTATACTGGTGATCAGCCAACGCTTGATACTATGCATAAGGACCTTTACCGCGCCAGAGCCGCCGCCTTATCGATGATCCCCACTTCCACTGGTGCAGCCAAGGCCGTTGGCCTGGTGCTGCCGGAATTAAACGGCAAGCTCGATGGCGTTTCCATCCGCGTGCCAACCCCCAATGTTTCAGTGGTTGATCTGACGTTCATGGCTGATAAGGATACTACAGTTGAAGAGATCAATGCCGCCATCCAGGCCGCTGCTGACGGCCCGCTCAAGGGTGTACTTGGCTACACCAACGAACCACTGGTATCGATCGATTTCAACCACAACCCCCATTCATCCATATTCCACATGGACCAGACCAAAGTTATCGACAGCCGCATGTGCCGTATCCTTTCATGGTACGACAACGAATGGGGCTTCTCAAACCGCATGAACGACACCGCCGTAGCTATGGGTAAATTGATCTGATGTCATGAGTTTCAGCGAGCAATTCATCCAGTCTTATCGCTGGCGCCTGGAAGCAGGCACCGGAGGCAATGATGGCCTTGAGCATCTTCACATCAATTCCTGCGATAACAACATTATCGCATCCAGCACGGTAATTGGAGATCGCGGCGGCCTGTCCTACGGCATTAAGTACACGATTATCTGTTCTCCCGATTGGGTCGTTCGTTCATTCAAAATTGAAAAAACCGATGGCAACTCCCTTGCGATGAACAGCGATGGAGAAGGCAACTGGTTTAATGAAGACGGCAGTTCCGCCAGCCGGTTTAAGGGCATAATTGATATCGATCTGTCTGGCACCCCTTTTACCAACACCATGCCAATCAGACGCTTGCAATCCCACACACCAGGCAAAAGCCAACGCTTTAAAATGCTTTACATACCCTTTGATACGCTGGACCCCAAAATCGACAAACAACAATATACCTGCATTAAACCGTTCAAAAAATACCGCTACGAGGCCCTGGGCCGTCAGTTTACGGCTGATTTGAAAGTGGATGAGAACGCCATCGTGCTGGATTACCCGGCCTTGTTCAAACGACTGGAACTAACCTCATGAATAATCGCTTCAATACCCTTGATGATGTCAATGTCGCTGGCAAACGTGTGCTGGTTCGCGTTGATTTGAATGTACCCATGGATGGCACCCGTGTCACTGACACCACTCGATTGCAACGCATTACTCCCCCCATCAATGAAATCGCCAACAATGGCGGCAAGGTGATGTTACTGGCCCACTTTGGGCGTCCCCAAGGCAACATTGACGCCCAGATGTCCCTGGCTCAG
>JAKISV010000129.1 GCA_021648425.1 Rhizobiaceae bacterium | reverse complement strand
TATCGTCCGCCAAATCACGTATAAGTTTCTGACAGTTTACCTCTCCAAGTAAAGCTGGAGTTGCCTGTACAGAAATCACTCCTGCACCAAAAGCTTCTAATTCTAAGCCCATATCAGTAAATTCTTTGGTATATTGTAATAGCCTTTCAGCAGATGATTCATCAAGTTCGACAATTTCCACGCTTTGCTTTTTGTCCTCATCGCGCGAAACCAGTATTGCTTTGAATTTATTACTCATTTTCAGCTCCTGTTTTGGCTTTCCTGGCCTGCCTGATTTCATCCAGAACAATAAATGCGGCACCAACAAATATGAAACTGTCCGCCAGATTGAAGATAGCAAATGACCAGGTTTGTGTGTGCACCTGAATAAAGTCGACCACATAACCCAGGAAAAACCGGTCTATCAGATTGCCTACCGCGCCAGCCAGGATAAATCCAAACCCCAGATGCGACAATAACCTGTCACTTTCCAGCTGCGACCACAACCAGACGAAAAATGCAGTAACAGCGAGGATCAGTAACATTAGAATGTTGATGTCCATGAAACTCAACCAGGAAAATGCGATGCCTTTATTGTAGGTATGAAAGAAAGACAAAAACGGCATGACTGGTACGCTTTGCTGAAACGGCAGATATTCCACTACCAGATATTTTGAATACTGGTCGATACCGGCAGCCGTAACCGCAGCAAAGACGCCCAATAAGCGGTTCATGATTGCACATCCTGGGGCATATTTATTGCTGAGCGTTTGATTTCAAAAGCCATTACGCCTGTCGCAATAGCAAGGTTCAAAGAGTCAGCGCGCCCGCTCATGGGGATAAGGACTTTTTCACTGCACAATTCAACCAGTTCATCGCTTAGCCCCTGCTGTTCGTTGCCCATCAACAACAAAACCGGTTTGTCGGTATAATCAACGTTGCGATAATCCACCGCGCCTTCAAGATGGGTTCCCACAACCAGCCCGCCCCATTTATGTCGCCAACTGCTGAAATCTTTTGTTGAACACCGCGCGAGATTAATACTAAAAACCGAGCCCATGGTTGCGCGTACCGCTTCCAGCGACCAGGGATCAGTTGAATCACCAATCAACATCACGCCCTTTGCTCCCACACAATCGGCGGTACGAATAATAGTGCCAAGGTTTCCTGGATCACGAACCCGGTCAAGGGCAATCCACAGATCATTGTCTACTGGCTTAACTGCATCCATCCGCATCCATTTCTGCTTGAATATCCCCACCACCATTTGCGGATTGTCACGGCGGGTGAGTGATCCCAATATTTTTTCGCTGACCTCCAGAAGATTGGTGCCATTGGTTCTGGCTTTGACGGCAATGTCCTGCAAACGGGGCTGGGTTGCGATATTTTTTGCGTAAACCAGAGTTGAAACTTCCCAACCGCTATCAATCGCATCGGTAATCAGTTTCAGGCCTTCGGCCATAAACAGCCCTTCACTGTCGCGGTTTTTCTTCAGATGAAGTGCTTTGAGTGATTTGATTATTGGGTTGGACGATGAGGTGACTTCCTTGATATGCCCCATGGTTTTTTTGTCACTGTTCATCTGCGCTGCCTCCTGGAGCTACCCATCGCGAAAACAGCGAAGTTGACAATGCTCGCCTGGAATTTTGCGTGCGGATTATCAATTCTCCTGATTGCAGTTCGCCTGTTTGTTCACCAAATACCTCCTGCATGATTTCGTGCATGGCATAAAATGAGGAGCGTATGGAATAAGATGTCAAAATTACGAATGCCGGGTTTTTGGATATCAGTTCCCTGCACAAATCCAGCATATGGGGCAGGTTGTCAAACAATTGCCAGACCTCCCCTTTTGGACCACGGCCGAATTTCGGCGGGTCCAGAATAATAGCATCATAGAAATTACCACGGCGAATTTCGCGTTCGCAGAATTTGACCGCATCATCGCAAAGCCAGCGGATCGGCTTGTCTTGAAGTTTTGCCAGCAATTGATTTTCCCGCGCCCAGCCAATGGCTTTTTTCGAAGCGTCCACATGGGTGACATGAGCACCGGCATTTGCAGCAACCAGCGAAGCGATGCCGGTATAACCAAACAGGTTCAACAGTTTTAGCGGTTTTTTTCGAGCAAGTATCTGCTGCTCGATGAAATGCCAGTGGGCCGCCTGTTCAGGAAATACTCCCACATGGCGAAATGATGTGAAGCGGCCATGAAAATCCAGCCTGCTTTTGTCACTGTTCCACGAAAGTGGCCAGGTTTCACCAAGCGGTATTTTTGGAAATTGCCAACGACCGATGCCATCTTCATCCATATCGCCGGTGAATAGAGCGTCGGCGCTTTGCCACTCGCTTTCACTCAATTCGCGTTGCCACATCGCCTGACCTTCCGGGCGCTCGATCACATAGGGCCCGTAACGTTCCAGCTTTCTGCCTTCACCACTATCAAGCAGGGCATAGTCGTCATTTGCATGGGTCTCAAGAATAAGTGGAATAGTTTCCTTCAGCCGTGTTTGCGCTGCAGGGGTGCGTGGTTTTATTGGTGCGATTTGTGTTTTGTCAGGTTGTGCCATTAGGGGTCGATTCTTGTTTATGCAACGTGAGCACTTCCTAACCCTCCGGGACCTTTTCAGCAATAAGAATTGCACCCACCAGATCTTCCAGCGATGCACCGGTGGATTTAAAAAGGGTGATTTGGTCTTTCGACGTGCGCCCTTTATGTTTGCTGCGGGTTAAATCAAACAAATCCGCCAGAATATCCTTTTTTGAAATACTGCCATTTTCAAGCGGTTGCAATATATCGCCGGGTTCACTCAATGCACCTTCCATTGTATCAACAAAGATACTGGCGCTTATCACAGCCTCATCGTCGCTTTCGCGCATCTGCGGTGTAAATGCGCCAACAAGATCGACATGGGTTTCCGGTTTCAACCAGGCCCCTTTGATTAAAGGTTCGCGCGACAAGGTGGCGGCTGAGACAATGTCACAGGCTTCCACCCCTTCCTGCAGATTTGACACAATGTGAGCATTAATTCCCTCGGCCAGCAATTGTTCAACCAGTCTTACTGCGCCGGCCTCGTTCCTGTTCCACACCATTACCTCTTCAATGGGACGCACGGTCCTGTGTGCATTTATCAGCCAGGGAGCCAATGCACCCGACCCTACCATCAGCAGGCGTTTTGAATCTTTGTTTGAAAGGTAATCGCTTGCCAAAGCTGACGCTGCAGATGTTCGCCAGAAGGTCAGCGCCTGCCCATCAATCAGGGCAACAGGTTCGCCGCTGTCTCCTGCGCTCAACAGATAAACCGCCTGAACGCTTGCTTTGCCAAGCCTGACATTGTCCGGTGAAACATTGACAATCTTGACACCGCTATAACCGGATTTTGAATGGCCCTGAGCGGCAAAATCAGTCCATGCAGGCATCAGCAGCATTGTGGAATTGGCCTGGTCAGCATGCACAATTTCATGGTGGTGGCGCACAGGCGCTACAAAACTGGAGCGAAACCCCTCACGCAGTGCTTCTATGAAGTCCGGGAAATCCAGGGATTTAGCAATCTGATCAGCGCTGATAAACCGCATTTGAGATCAAGCAACTCTGTCGGGTAGCCCCAAGGCTTTGCTGGCTGGGTTTGGAGAGCTGACATTGTCAGATATCTGCCCGATAACCTGCTCTGCACGGGTCTTTTGCTCTTGCGCTTCATGTTGCCATTTTGTTGCTTCACGTTTGGTTTCACGCGCCAACTTGCGATGCTTTCCCTGGGTGAACCAGGTAGCCATGCCGCCAAGCAGCAATCCGATAAGTAGCGCTGCAAAAAGAAACACAAAAAATGGCAATGTAATCGCCAGAAACGGCTGATCTGGATTAATGGGATCCAGGTTGAAAACAACCGGATGCCGGTTGGCTACAGAAAGTACGATCAAAACAATGGCAATTGGTATAAAAATTATCAGTGAAACCAATTTTTTCATCATGTTATCCAACTAAATTTCAAATATTATCTATCACAATTCATCAATTTATTTGCGATGGGCGTTCAGCCGTTCGCGAAGTTCCTTGCCGGTCTTAAAAAATGGCACCCATTTTTCACCAACCTTAACACTTTCGCCGGTGCGCGGGTTGCGCCCTGTTCTGGGCTTGCGGTGCTTTACCGAAAATGCGCCAAATCCACGTAACTCCACCCGGTTACCCTGAGCCAACGCATCACTTATTTCGCCTAAAATAGCATTCACGATGTTCTCGACATCGCGTTGATACAGATGAGGATTTTTATCCGCGATTTGTTGTACAAGCTCTGATTTGATCATCGTTGCCTACTCCTATTTTCCCAATGTTTCTGAATTTAGCCACATTGACACCAAACCGTCAAGAAACAGACGCTGTTGAATGTTTTTACCAAGCGCATTTGCCGTTTGCGGAGTAATATCAATGCCAAATTGCTTAAACAGCAAAACAATACCTGCCGGGTTTGCGAAAAGACCATCTTCAGGGCGCACCGGTTTCCAGTCAACTATCTTTAGCTTCTTCGAGATGTCCTTTTTTTCAACAAGCCATTTCTTGGCAGTTTTTTCGTCTCCCACCGCATCAATCAGTTTGTTTTTTACACCCTGTGAACCCGAATAGACACTACCATCAGCGAGATTATAAGCTTGTGTTTTGGTGAGGTTCCGACGCTCGGCGACCAGATCAACAAACCAGTTATAGGAATCACGCACGACCTTGTTAATCATCTCTCTTGCTTCTTCACTGGCAGGGCTGAAGGGTGAGGGTTCCGCTTTCAGGGGAGAAGATTTGATTGTTTTTACCGCCACGCCGATTTTTTCCAGCAGTATGGAAGCATCAGCATATTGGAAAATCACCCCGATTGAACCCACGATAGACGAGCGCCTGGCAACAATATAGTCGCTGGCGGATGCAATCATGTAGCCAGCGGAGGCCGCTAGAGTGCCAACGCTTGTAGCCACGGGCTTCTTTTTGGCCAGTTCACGAACTGCTTCATAAATCGCCTCACCCCCAACTGTTGAGCCGCCAGGCGAAGAAATATTCAGTATCACGGCTTTGACATTTTTATTTTTTCTCAGGCCTTCGAGCAATTCCAGCAACGGGCGATCATTGGTGATGACACCGCTGATTTTAACACGGGCAATATGGTCCTGGTTTTTTTTGGCAAACATTTTGGTGACACCCGATGCCTGCACAAGCCCAAGTATCAGCGCGGCTATTACAAGAAATGTGACTATCCGCCAGAATGTGAGCTTTTTGCGCAATTGCCTGCGGTCAATGATGGCCTCGGTGGCAGTAACCATGGAATATTTCCTCTGGAGTGGGTTTGCATGATGTCCTAGCGTTTGGCGTATAAATTCGCAAGTCAGAGCGCTGAAATAAAAAACCCGCACCTTTCAGCGCGGGTTTTTGTAATCTTTAGCAATGTTGAATTACTTGTCGTCGCCTTCACGATCTTTCAACGCTGCGCCAAGAATATCACCAAGGGAAGCGCCAGAGTCCGTGGAGCCATACTGGGCCACGGCTTCTTTTTCATCAGAAATTTCACGCGCCTTGATCGATACTGAAACCCGGCGGGACTTCTTGTCGAACTGGGTGATGCGTGCATCAACCTTCTGACCGACAGAAAAACGCTCCGGGCGTTGCTCATCACGATCGCGCGATAAGTCTGATCGCTTGATGAAGGAACTGATTTCCCCATCAGCCAATGTGACTTCCAGACCGCCATCTTTGACTTCCACAACTTCACAGGTGACGATAGCGCCTTTACGCAAGGCTCCCGATTGGGCACCATCGGCAATCGGATCGCCGCCAACCTGCTTGATACCAAGTGAAATACGGCCCTTTTCGATATCTACTTCAAGCACGATGGCTTTTACAACGTCGCCCTTGTTATAGTCCTCAATGGCTTCTTCACCCGACCGGCTCCAGTCAAGGTCAGACAAATGAACCATGCCGTCCACATCGCCTTCAAGGCCGATAAACAAACCAAATTCGGTTTTATTTTTGACTTCACCTTCAACTTCGGTGCCTTTGACGAATTTCTCGGCAAATTCAACCCATGGGTTTTCAAGTGTCTGTTTCAAACCAAGAGAAATGCGGCGTTTGGCCGGATCGACTTCCAGCACCACCACTTCAACCTCCTGGGAAGTTGAAACGATTTTTCCCGGATGGATGTTCTTCTTTGTCCATGACATTTCAGAGACGTGAATAAGCCCTTCAATACCTGGTTCAATCTCAACAAACGCACCATAATCGGTAATGTTGGTAACGCGACCAGTGACTTTGGATTGCAGCGGATATTTTTCTTCCACCTCTCCCCAGGGATCGCTTTCCAGCTGTTTCATGCCCAGTGAGATACGATGAGTTTCCTGATTGACCCGAATGATCTGAACCTTGACAGTTTCGCCAATGGATAAAATCTCGCTTGGATGATTGACGCGGCGCCAGGCCATGTCGGTGACATGCAGCAAGCCGTCAATACCGCCAAGATCAACAAATGCACCATAGTCGGTAACATTTTTGACGACGCCTTCGACAGTTTGGCCTTCTTCGAGGTTTTGTACGATTTCTGAGCGCTGTTCTGCACGGCTCTCTTCAAGTACCGAGCGGCGTGAAACAACGATATTGCCCCGGCGCTTGTCCATTTTCAAAATCAAAAATGGCTGCGGTGTATTCATCAGTGGCGTCACATCGCGCACAGGGCGGATATCAACCTGTGAACGCGGCAGGAATGCGGTGGCGCCATCAAGATCAACGGTGAACCCGCCTTTAACCTGATTAAAGATGATACCTTCAACTTTTTCTTCGGCGGCAAACTGAACTTCAAGTTTAACCCAGCTTTCTTCGCGCCGTGCATCTTCTCGTGAAAGCACCGCTTCGCCCATGGCGTTTTCGATGCGTTTAACCATTACTTCGACGACATCGCCGACATTCATGGTTCCATCTTTGGCTTTGGCGCCAAATTCTCTAAGTGGTACGCGGCCTTCAACTTTGAGGCCCACGTCGATTACAGCCAGATCTTTTTCAATTGCTGTAATAGTTCCTTTTACGACCGCTCCTTCAAGAACGTCGTTATCGCCAAAGGATTCTTCGAGAAGAGCGGCAAACTCGTCCCGGGTTGGATTTGCAGTTGTCATTAATGCTCCTGGCGGGCCTGAATGATCAGATACCCTGAAGCGCCATTGGTTGGTGTTTCGTCAGATCAGGAGCACTCCTGCAGGATTTACCTGCAATACGAAAAGACACTGTTTTTCAGAATCTGGTCGTATATTGGCGCATAAAGAATGCCCTAACCGGTTATTTGAACTTGTCGGCAAATTAACAACCAAAAAACGAAAACGAGCGCTGATCAGTAAAATCGGCGCTCACAATTCCAGATTATTTACGTTGTCAGCCCGAATTACAGCATGTGTGAAACGAATTTTGACGACAAATTCCTGCTTTAAACTGCTTGGGCCTTCCTTATGATAGCCAAAGCTGCCTGAAACGCTGTTTGTATATCCATATTTGAAGTATCAATCAAGTGCGCATCGTGTGCTGGTTTCAAAGGGCTGTCAGCGCGCCTGGTGTCGCGCTCATCGCGGATTCGAATATCTTCCAGAATTTCGTCATATACAGCTTCGCCGCCATCGTTGATTATTTCCTCAAAACGGCGTCCGGCCCGAATACCGGGACTGGCGGTGACAAAAAATTTTACATCGGCATCCGGGCAGACCACCGTACCGATATCACGGCCATCAAGGACAGTGCCCGGTGGGGTTGCCGCAAATTTTTGCTGAGCGCGAACCAATGTCTGCCGCACACCACTCATTACCGCCACTTTTGATGCGGCCTCTCCAATGTCGTGGGCCGATAACTGATCGCGATCGAGGTTAAACAGATCAATTTTATTTGCCGCTTCAACTGCGAGATCTTCGTCATCCATCGCAGCGCCAGCCTGCATCAA
>JAKISV010000128.1 GCA_021648425.1 Rhizobiaceae bacterium | reverse complement strand
ACCCCGTAGGTTGCCGCCTCAATCCTGAACCAACCGGTTTAGCCTCTTCAAATTGTTCGTAAACTGTTACCTTTTTTCCTTGGCGGCGCAGGTATATCGCCGCACACAATCCCGCTGGTCCAGCACCTATGATGCCTATATCCAGAATGCAACTCACCTTTATTGCGGCCTTCCAAGTGCAGTTAAAAACCGCTTTACCGCGCCCGCCATTCCATATTCCAATGCATCCGCAGTCAATCCGTGACCAATCGAGACTTCTGATAATTCAGGAATTGCAGTCACTACCATTGGCAGATTATCCACGGTTAAATCGTGCCCGGCATTCACTTCCATGCCGCAGGTTTTAGCATAGTGGGCGGTGCGGCCCAGCAATTGCGCCTGCGCTTTTGCTTTATCAATATCACCCAGACTGGCCGCATAAGGTTCGGTATATAATTCAAGGCGATCTGCTCCCGTAGCAGCCGCTACTTCTATAGCCGATTGTGAGGCATCCGGATCGCAAAACATCGCTACACGACAACCGGCATTTTTCAGTTTCTTAACAACAGGTGTCAGCATTGTGCTGTGTTTCACAAAATCCCAACCATGGTCTGAAGTAGCCTGCGCCGGATCATCGGGCACCAATGTCACCTGCTCGGGTTCATTTGCCAAAACCAGCGCGATAAACTCGGCTGTGGGATAACCTTCAATATTAAATTCCGCATCGCGAAATTCATCATCAATCAGTGCACGCAATACCGGTAAATCGCTATCACGACAGTGGCGCTGATCAGGGCGCGGATGCATGGTTAAACCATGCGCACCAGCTCCCAAAGCCAGCCTGCCAATATGTTCCACATTGGGCCAGGGCAAATCCCGCCGGTTTCTCAGCAATGCAATCGCATTCAGATTGACTGATAATTTTGCTGGCATTTTTTGGCTCCCGGCCATATTTCATTTCGGATACTCAATTCATGTCGCCAAATACGAAAATGTTCAACAAAAATAGTTCATGCACGAGATTATTTCACAATGCAAAACAGGCGCACAGTTATGCGCTGGCAGATATTTTATCAATTCAAAAACATTCAGGCCTCTTTTTTTACATTTACGTCAAACCACTTTTCAATCATTTTCTGGAATTTATCAGGTGATACCGGCTTTGAAAGATAGTCATCCATTCCCGCTGACAGGAATGAAGCCTTATCACCGGTCATCGCATGGGCTGTCACAGCAATGATTGGCGTATGACCTGAACCGGCTCCCTCAAGCGCTCTGATTTTTTTGGTGGCTTCCAATCCATTCATGATTGGCATCGAAACATCCATACAAACAATCCGCGGCGCCCTTTCCTCAAACAACTCCACCGCTTCGCGACCATTATTAGCAATGACGTAGGAATAGGGCAGTCCATTCAATATCTGCTTGAATACAATCTGGTTCACCTCATTGTCTTCCGCCAGCAAAATATCCACCATTTCGGTTTGGGGATAAGCGTTTCTATCCACTGCCAGTTCATGTTTCTGGTTCGCCCTGGCGGACCGCTTTTCCAAACCGGGCGCATTTCTGACTAAATCACTATGGGCAGAATATTCAGGTTCATTGTCGCGCTTGTGATTTTGCAATACCCTGACAATTGTTCTTAGCAAACGTGCCGAACGCGCCGGTTTGGTCAAAAATCCTTCAACTCCCAACGACGAAAAACTGGAACCATCTTCTTGTTGATCAACACTGGTCAGCATTATTATTGGTACATTGTTAATAGCGCTATCATCACGCAACACTTTGGCAACTTCCCCGCCATTCATTCCCGGCATCTGATAATCAAGTATAATCAAATCAATATTGAGCCCCTGAATTTGCATCTGACGCATCACAGCAATTAATTCAACACCATCGCGACACGAAGCTGCATCCAGGCTCCAGCCATTCATCTGCTCCATCAATATTGCGCGGTTGACTTCATTATCATCAACAATCAACACCCGTGATCCCGATATGTCGTGTGGAACCTGCGGTGTGATTTCTCCTACCGGGTTTATCGGCAAGGGCAGGGAAAACGAAAATTTCGAACCTTTACCAATGTTGCTTTTAACAGAAATCTCCCCACCCATGAGTTTGACCAGTAACGAAGCAATAGCCAGTCCAAGGCCCGTACCCTCATGTTTACGGGTTGCAGAGCCATCAACCTGAGAAAACTTCTCAAATATATTCGATAGTTTATCTTTAGGAATCCCAATGCCGGTATCCTGCACACTGAATGTCACCACAGACAGTTTTTTGCCTGCCGCATTGGTGTGCAATTCTGCCGACAAATCCACATCTATCTGGCCATTTTCGGTAAACTTAATCGCATTACCAATCAGATTAGTCACAATCTGGCGAATGCGTCCCGCGTCACCAATAAATTCTGCCGGCAACTGTGGTGCCATTCGAACAGATAATTCCAACCCTTTTTCCGCTACCCGCGCAGCTTCAAGCGTGGCCACATCTTCAACAATTTCCGTAAAACTGAAGGAGCCCGTTTCAAGAGTCATTTGCCCCGCATCAATTTTCGAAAAATCAAGCACATCATTGATAATCGTCAGCAGGGACGCCCCGGATTTTACAATAATATCGGTATAGGTACGTTGCTGATCATCAAGTCTGGTTTTGGCAAGCAACTCAGCCATGCCCATCACGCCGTTCATTGGTGTCCTGATTTCATGGCTCATATTAGCCAGAAATTCAGATTTTGCCTTGTCTGCAAAGGCCGCGCGCCTACTCTCCCTTTCTGCCCGATTGCGTTCTTTGGCAAGATTGTCAAACATCCGGTTTATCACCAGGTCAACCGGCAAGAATACAAACAAAAGAATTATTGCCAGCGCTGCAATGGTGTAAAGAAACACATTCTGGATCAGTTCACCCTGAACCGCTGAAACTTCTTCAATCTTTTTTCTGATCTGGGTGATAGCCTGCCGGTTCGACACTGAAATATTGTCAATTTCGGAATATATTTCCCTGGTCGACCAAAGCATATCCTCATAGCTGTTCGCTTCTGTTATTTTTTTGGGGTCCAAAACCGAGATATATGGTTTGAACGGATTCCCACCCATCATTATTCGATCATTTTTCTGGATTCGCTCGCGCAGTTTTATGCCAGTGGCATTCCAAAGTTCAAATAATTCATTGAGCTTCGCTTTTGCATTCTCCTGACGAAAAATCAGGGCCTTGCGCATTGGAATCAGAGCCGCCGCAACTTCTCGTTTATTCGCCGCAGTAATGGGAAAAAATCCGTTTTCCGCTGAAGATATGTGCTCATTAGTATGGACCGGTTTATCCATATGATCTTCAATTTCGATGGTAATTCTTTGTGATTTCTTTGCCAGATCAACCATTTTGTCTTCAAGTCTGACAAAGCCATCTGCAAGCTTTCCCATATGAATCATGTCGATATTTTTCGCCAGCTGCTCAAAATGCGATAATATGCTGATATATGCTAAAACCCCGATGGATAAAATGTAAGCAATTCGAATCAACCACTTACTCATTTCCTGCGTTTTATTCTTCACGCGTAGTGCGAGCTCACCCATAATCAAATCTTTCCGATTTTCTTATCCCCAGCAAGCATCCCCATGCTCACATTACCGGCAGTATGGCTCAGTCGAGTTAAAATCATCTAAAGACAGTAGTGTTAAATATATACCGCTGGGATTACTTGACTATCGTCAGGCGCTCAGCTGCTCGGGTAATTGCGGTATAAAGCCAGCGCTGGCGGTGCTCGCGAAAAGCATAACTCTCATCAAACAATACCACCTCATCCCACTGTGACCCCTGTGCTTTATGCACGGTGAGCGCATAACCATAGTCAAAATCATCATGACGGCGGCGTGTCTGCCAGGGAATTTCCACCCCGGGTTCTTCGAACACGGCTTTTAGCACTTTTATTTTAGCTGAGTTTCGCTCAATGCCCTCATCTTCTGCGCGCACCAGTAAATTCATAAACTGCTTTACCGTTCGCGGTGCAGAAGTCACCTGCCATAAAGACCCATTCAACAATCCTTTGGCATTGTCATTTCTCAGACACACCAGTTTATCCCCTGCCGCAGGCAACGGCCCCTCATATCCCTTTAATTCCCGCAAACGCTGATTGTAACGCCGCCTGGTCCGGTTAGTCCCCACCAGCACCTGGTCAGCACCCAGTACCAGTTCACTGGTTATATCAGATTTTGAAATGACTTTGGCGGTGTCCCCATAGTCACCAATCATCACCTCAGCACCCTCTCGCACCCGTTGGGCGATATCGATGATTGGATTATCGCGCGCCTGGCGATGCACTTCCTCTAATAGAATATCAGGTTCATGCTCCGTAAAAAACCCACCCCCCGAAACTGGCGGTAATTGCCCCGGATCTCCCAATACTAAAATTGGCGTTCCAAACGACATCAGATCACGACCCAGTTCTTCATCCACCATCGAACACTCATCGATTATAATCAGATCAGCCTTCGACACAGCACTCTGGCGGTTGAGAGAAAACATCGGCAATACATTCTTTTTGCCGGTTTCTTCGTCCTCAACTGTCTCCTCCCCGCGCGGGCGATATATCAGCGAATGAATTGTGGAGGCTTTTCTCGCCCCTTTTGAACGCAACACCTGGGCTGCCTTGCCGGTGAATGCCGCAAACAAAACATCACCATCAACCCCTTCAGCAATATGACGCGCCAGCGTTGTCTTGCCGGTGCCCGCATAGCCAAAAAGCCGAAAAATCTGGCTCTCGCCGCCCTTGATCCAGCGGCTGGCTTCAAGCAGAGCATTATCTTGTTGGGGTGAAAATTCCATCTGTATTTACTGCCACGATTCGCTGCGCAGAAAAACAAGGATTGAGCTAATTATTATAAATCGCAATCATTCGCTCAACCGCCAATCCCGCTATCACCATCATTTGCCCACCCTGGGGGCGTGAAGTAACTTCACCCAATAGCGCTTTGATCTGCCGCTCTCCAATAATCAGCCCAAAAAAAGTCGAGTAAGCTTCGTTGGCGTCCTCAAAATTCAGCACACCCTCACTTCGCGCGCGTTCCAGCAATTCGCAAATCAGGTTTGAAATTTCCCCGTACCCCTGACCAAGCAGCATTTTGCCCGGCAAGTTTTCATCCCCGCTCCGCACTTGCCCGATAACTACCCGATTAATCAGTAACGATGCCTCACCGGTCAATAAATCCAGCAAAATCGCTGCAGCATTCACCATGCCCTGGCGCGGGTCAGGCGAATTTTCAATCGCTGCTTTTAGCATTTGGGTGGATGCATAAACCTGTTTCTCAACCAGGCAGGACAACAATCCATCCCTGTCGCCAAACCAGCTATAAATCGTTTCTTTGGAACAGTTTGCCTCTGCCGCAATTTTGGCCGTACTGGCCCCTGCCACACCGTGAGCACGTAAAACCTTCAAAGTAGCAGCCAGTATTTCCCCTCGCCGCTCAGGACTGTCCCGCTTGATCATGCCTATCCGTACCACAAGGTACGTTTTAACGCAACATCGGCCATAAACTGGCTACCAGCAGCAAGGCCATAGCAATATTGAATATGCGTAATGTTTTGGGTTTGGACAGGAATGTCCGCAGCCCGGTGCCAAAACCAGTCCATGTTGTCACACTGGCCAGGGCTGCAAAAAAGAACACCAGACCAATCCAGAATACGGACTGCAGATAATTATCAGTATCACTATAGACCGTGATTGCACTGATCGCAGCCACCCATGACTTTGGATTCACCCATTGAAATGCTGCAGCCTCAACGAAAGTGAAGGGTTTTTTATTGCTGTTATCAACATCAACTCCGCCAGCATTGGCAATTTTCCACGCCAGATACAAAAGGTATATACCGCCAACAATTTTTAGACCGACAAACACCTGCGGCGCCCGTTCCAGTATCTGCCCCAACCCAAGCCCCACGGCGATTAGCATCAAGGGAAAACCCGCAACAATACCAAGCATATGAGGAATAGTGCGCCTGAACCCGTAATTCACCCCGGAAGACAGCAGCATAATATTGTTGGGGCCTGGTGTCAGCGAAGTGACAAAGGCAAAACCAATCAGGGCAAACAGTATATCCGCAGGCATGAAACAAAGCCTTCAATTAGGACAGCACTATTGTCCTAAAATGAAAAACATTCAAGTGAAGATTCACATCCCCTCTTTACCCCGGCTCACCGCTGCTACCCCGGTGCGGCACACTTCCACCAGGCCAAGCGGTTCCATGATGATAATAAACTGCTCAATTTTACTTACCCGACCGGTGATCTCAAAGGTAAAATGTTCAGTTGAGGCATCAATCACCTGGGCGCGGAAAGCATCGGCAAGGCGCATCGCTTCCACGCGGTTTTCTCCGGTGCCAGCCACTTTTACCATCGCCATTTCACGCTCCATTGGTTTGTTAAAACCATTGATTTCCGCCACCAGCGTGAGATCTACAACCCGGTGCACCGGCACCATGCGTTCCAGTTGTTTTTTAATTTGATCAAGCACATGCAGAGGCCCGCTTGAGACAACAGTAATGCGTGACAAGTGTTTTTCATGGCTGGTTTCTGACACCGTCAGGCTCTCTATATTATAACCGCGCCCCGAAAACAGCCCGATCACCCGCGCCAATACGCCAGGTTCGTTGTTCACCAGCACGCTGAGCACATGGGTGCGTGATTTTTCGGTTTCTTCAACGATGAAATAGGCCGAACCACTGGTGGGTTTTTTGGTGGATTTTTTCGCGTTCATGACATTGGTTCCTTCTGTTGAACACTATTAGATTGAATACGTGCGATTGCAACGCCTGCCAAAATTAACGCAAGTGCAATAGCCCCGTTTGCAGGTAGAATTTCCGCAAGAAACAAAATTCCCCACAACACGCCAAACACCGGCACCATGAAATTGATCTGGCTTAAAAATGAAGCCCCCTGGCGCGTGATGATTACAAATATCATCATTGTTCCAAGCGCCGTGGGTAAAATGCCCAGCACAATCGCCGAAGCCAAAGCCTTACCCGACACCCCCTGCGCGCCCAGCAATGCAATTGTGCCATCGTTTAACAACGCAACAGGCAAAATCATCAAAGTCGACAAAACCATCAGTGCCGCCACCATTGCCAGCCGTGGCAAATGTATCAATGATTTTGATACAATCCCGTTGATTGCATAACACAAAGCTCCACCGATAATCGCATATTGGCGAATAGTCTCCTGCCCAAGGGTTCCCAGTTTATCAATACCAATCATCACCGCAACACCCAGCAGTCCAAGGATAAACCCGGCAAGTTTCCAGCGCGTCAGTTTTTCATCATTGGTAAAAAAATGAGCAATAACGATTGTCATCAAAGGCATGGTAGCCATTAAAATCGCCGCCAATCCCGCATCTACACTTTCCTGCCCCCAGGAAATCAAATAAAATGGCAATGCATTTCCAAACAAAGCCGCCGCTAAGATTATCAACCAGATTTTCCCGGGCCCGGGCAGGCGTTGACCAACCCAAAACATAGCAGCACCAAAAATTACGGCAGCTATCCCCAGTCTCATCGCCACCAGAGTGGCAGCCGGAATTTCTACGACCGCAACTTTAGTCAGCATAAAACTGCCGCCATAAATCGCCGCCAGCGTTACCAGCAATGCATAGTCTGAAAAAGCGGGCCTGACTTTGTTCATTGCCTTACCCGCGCTTTTGCTCCGGCCCACCGCACAATGGCAACGCCCAGCAATATCAGCAAAAGGGCAAATAGCGCGTTTGCCGGTGGCTGTTCAGACAATATTACCCACGCCCAGAAAATTCCAAACAATGGCATCATGTAGTTATTTTGCGCCAGAAATGTTGCTCCCTGCCTGTCAACAATCTCAAACCGCAAATAGTTGCCAAGCGCTGTAGCGATCAAGCCAAGGGTTATTAGTGCAGCAAGCGAACCGGTGGTAATTTGCAACTGCCAGGGCATGTCGTAAAACA
>JAKISV010000127.1 GCA_021648425.1 Rhizobiaceae bacterium | reverse complement strand
GAGAATTACTCCTACCTCGCCCCCACCGCTCAAGACGCCTGTCTTGCGGGTGTGCTGGATTTTATCCACCATCGCAAAATCGCGTCGCTCGAAGCGCCTGGTATTTCAAATGCTATGCTCAACTGGAGCAGTTCACCCCTGCCGCCAAAGCGGTATTCCTATTCCTGCGGGGAAGAGCAATATGATGTGAGCGTTCAGGCAAAGGACAGCGATAATTATATTGCAGAATGCGGGGGCGGGAAATTTGAGATCATAATCTCAAACGATGGTGCCAGGGCAGTTATCAAGGGTGTCAGTGTTGAAATAGCGGCATTCTTGCGGGTAGCATCGGTTTGTTTTCTGGCTGTTGGCGGCAGGGATTTGCGGTTTGATAATCGGGTCAAACTTGCCGATGGCGAAGGCACTGCGGCGGGCGGGCTAATCCTGTCGCCCATGCATGGCAATCTGGTGGAGGTAAATGTCAAGGCCGGTTCAAAAGTCACTGCCGACACCAGGCTTGCGACACTTGAAGCGATGAAAATGCGCCATGAGATATTGGCTGGGGTAAAGGGAACCGTCAAAGAAATATTCCATAAACCTGGAACGCAGGTGGGTGCCGGTGAGAAACTGTTTGAAATTGAGGTGAAGGAAAAAGACAATGCAACAGGCGAGTGATTTTTTAGAGGAAAGCCAGGCATTGGCGGCCATCATCGAATCTCTGGATGAGGCTGAATTGAAAACCACAACGCTTTTCATGGATTGGACAATTGAAGACATTGTCGGCCATTTGCACATGTTTAATCACGCGGCCAACCTTGCCTTACGCGAGGAAAACCTGTTTCAAAAGTTTTTTGCACCCATCGCCGAAGACCTCAACAAAGGTAAATCGCTGCTCAGTGTGCAACGTGACTGGCTGGGGGACACGAGCGGAATTGATCTGGTAAACCTGTGGAAAGCGGGTTACCGCGCGGTGGCCAATGGATATGGTGACGCTGATCCCAAAACGCGCATTGCCTGGGCTGGTCCAGACATGAGCGCGCGTTCTTCTATCACCGCGCGGCAAATGGAAACCTGGGCCCATGGGCAGGGGGTGTTTGATGTGTTGGGCCTGGTGCGCGAAGATAAAGACCGCATTAAAAATATTGTTCATCTGGGAGTAAATACGTTCGGCTGGACTTTTATCAACCGTAAACAAGAAGTGCCGCAACCAGCCCCCCATGTGGTGCTCAACTCACCTTCGGGCGAAACATGGCAGTGGAACGAACCGCAGGGTGATAATCTGGTCAGCGGATCAGCGGTGGAGTTTTGTCAGGTTGTTACGCAAACGCGTAATATTGACGACACCAATATCAAAACCATTGGCGACATTGCCGGGCGCTGGATGGCCAACGCTCAATGTTTTGCCGGGCCGCCGGTTGAGGGTCCAAAACCAGGTGAACGCTACCGCGTTACTTCTTAATCAGGCCGTAGATAAATGGTGCCGCTCCCAGCAGACCAAGCGCCACAAGTGCAAAAATAATTCGGTCCATTTCGTCAGCCACCATCTCAGCGCCAAAGTGGGCCAGCACAAAACTCATGGGAACAATGCCCGCCAATGTTGCCAGTGCAAAACGCCAGAAAGACAAAGTGGTCAATCCGGCCGCATAGCTGACAATATCGAACGAAATGAATGGTAGCAGCCGGCTGATGAATACCGTTGCCATGAGAAAATTCTGCGAACCGGCCAGACCGCGCTTCAACTGGGCGCCAAACCAGTTATGCAATACTTCAAAACCCAGATATCGTGAAATGCCAAAGGCGGCAAGCGCACCGATTTCAGCACCAATCAACACATAAAGCGTGCCCCAGTAATGGCCGTAAATCGCGCCTGCTGCCAGGGCAATCGGCGCACTTGGCACAGGGCTGATCAGGATAGCCAGTATCATTGTTACGATAATTGCCACCGGACCCCACACACCCCAACCGTTGAACCACTGGCGCAGGGTTTCGCCATCGGGCAGTTCTGAAGGCAGACCCAGGAGCGGCACCCACAGTTTGAATGTCACGAGGACTACGATGACGACAATGGCCGCTATCAGTTTGATTTTCAGGGAGCTAGACATGGCTGCAGGAAAGGTGTGTTTTCATACCTGATGCTAACTTGTTCGCTCATACTATTCAATCGTGCTGATAGCTTACCACCTCAAATTCCACCCCTTCCTCAATGTGAAAATAGAACCGGCGACCAGGCTCGTAATCAGCATGGGAAAAGGTTTCAAATCCAGCCTTCAATATGCGTTGTTCTACTTCATCGAGATTATCAACCACAACACCCACATGATTTAATCCGCCACGGGTGGAATAATTATCACAACTGTCTGCAATTTCTTTGTTGGGAGAATAAAGAGCAATATAATTGTCTTCGCTGCCCACATGGACAGATCTACCACCACCCAGAGCGGAACCCTGCCAGCGAATGTGCCAGTCAAACAACTGGCAGAGTGTTGAGGCGATTTTTTCAGGGTCCGAGACGGTGAAGTTTACGTGTTCCAGAACAGTCATGTTTATCTCCATTATTCAAAGCTGATTGACTTACTGATTACGCAATGTAATTCCTCAACCTCACTTGAGGTCAAGGAATTTTTTGAGGTAAGCAAAATGGCTCTGGCGACAACAATTTCGATTGGGCAACTGGCAAATAGAACCGGGCTCAGCGTTTCGGCAATTCGCTACCATGAGAGCCAGGGTCTGGTAAGCGCTGAACGAAATTCCGGCGGTCAACGGCGCTTTTTACGCTCCGATATCCGCCGCCTGTCATTTGTGCTGATTGCCCAGCAGTTTGGATTTACAATTGAGCAAATCCGCACAGAACTGCAAAAACTGCCCAATGGGCGAAACCCTACAGTGAAGGACTGGAACAAGATCAGCCGCAGTTTTCGCAAGGTGCTTGATGAAAAAATCGAAAGTTTAACCCGGTTGCGCGATAATCTCGACGGCTGCATCGGCTGTGGCTGTCTGTCGCTGAAAAAGTGCCGATTGTATAATCGCGGGGATGGAGCAAAGGTGTATGGCACCGGACCACGCTATTTAATGGGGGACAGGCCGCCTGTGGAAGAAGAAAGCCAAAATTGATGACGATCAGGATATTGAAACCCGGTGACGAAGATGCAGCAGAGAAATTTCTTTCTCAATATGCATCTTCATCCATGTTCCTACGCAGCAATTTACGCGCTGCCGGGTTTGAGATGAGCGGTAAAGCGCTACAGGGAATTTATTATGCTTCATTTTCCCAACACGGCAACATTCACGGCATTCTGGCTCACTACTGGAATGGCAATGTTATGGTTCAAAGTGAAGATAACGATACTGCCAGGGCATTGGCCAGAAGTTTTCGCCAAACTGCGAGCCAGCCGGTAGCCGGCATCCTTGGACCAGCAAATCTGGTTGAGGTCGTTATTTGGGAACTGGAACTGGAAAATGTGGAGTATTCAGTAAACTCCAACGAGGAATTATTTGCGCTTGATCTGGCAAAAATTATATTCCCAACGGCCTCCCCGGCCAATCAGTTTCAAATGGTTGAAGCAGTACAAATACCTAAAGGCATTTTGAGTGAATGGCTGAAATCCTATGATATGGAAGCTCTGGGGTCGCTGGATAATGATAAGTTGGCAAAACAGGTCGAAAACCGGGCAAACGCCATGATCAGTGAGAACAGAGGTTGGGTGTTGCTAGCCGACAATGAGCCGGTTTGCCTTTGTGGATTGAATGCAAGGCTGCCCGATATTGTGCAGGTTGGGCCTGTGTGGACCCCTCGCGTTCACCGCAATCTTGGCTATGCGCGCATCCTGGTTGCAATGGTTTTGCAACATGTACAAAAGAACGGGGTGGAAAAGTCGATATTGTTCACTGACAACCCGGCGGCGGCTAAAGCTTATGGCGCTATAGGATTTGAAAAAACCGGATATTATCGAATGACCTTGCTGAAAACGCCGGTTGAAATCAGGTAAGCTGCTTTATTCTTTGAATGAGAAAATATGAGACAGGAAGTTTACGGCGGGTAAAATGGCGTGGGTACTTTGAATAGCATTGGTTTTCGCTCACGCTATTCCTGCGCTTCGCTCCGGGCTCCGCTAGGGCGCGAGGCAAGCTCGCGCTTCGGCTATCGCCTCAGGCGTTGCTTCTTGTTCCCCGCGATCAAAAATTGAGAACTCACTCACACGCCCCTACCGAGGCGCTAGGCGAGGCTTTAGCCCTAGCGGAGGCCCGAAGCGAGGTGCGAAGCACCCAGCGAGGAATAGCCGTGAGCGAAAACCTCGAATGAGGATCACGCAAGCGTTCTGGAAACAAAATCCATTATCGCGCTGGTCAGGCGGTCGCCGTTTTTGCCGATTGATGTGTTGATGGAGCCGTGAGAATAGGAAGAGCCGTTAAAGGGAGTGACATTTGCACCGTTTTTTCTCAGGCTTGAGATAAAATTGGCGGTAATGCGATCCCGATTTTTGCCTCCCGACCAGGGGACAAATAATGGCATACCAGCGTGTCTGGCGGTGTAAGTGATCGGCGACCAGCGTGTCCAGAGTTTTCGTTTTCTAAAGGGGGCAGCATAAATTACAGGCAGCGAACCGCCATTGACTTTAGCCAGATAAAAAAGATCGTAAGCGCCGGTATCATTGCAAATTATTCCCCGAACGCCTTTGGCGGAACCGCTAAGGGTGGCCAGTGTTGCCAGGTGGCATCCGGCGGAGTGGCCCATCAGGATGATGCGATCAGGGTCGCCGCCATAACGTTCTGCATTGGCGCGCATGTGGGAGACTGCCTGACCGATTTGCATCGCCTGGGTTTCAGCGCTGGCTTTTGGATAAAGGGAATAACCCACGGATGCGAACACAAAACCGGCACGGTTGAAAAATTTAGGCTTGCGGCCGACCTGGCCGCGATTGCCCAGGGCCCAGGCACCGCCGTGGACAAACATCATGATTGGAAGTCCTGATTTGCCGTTTGGTGAATATACATCAAGCAGGTTGTCACCATAAGAAATGCCCTTGGTAACCCCGGCGGTTGCAGAGGTTGAGAACCCCAGCGAGGTGGTGGCGGCAAGAGAAGAAGCGGAAAGGATTATCTGGCGGCGAGTGATCATGATGTTACCGATAGCTTGTAGGGTGGACTGAATTCCAGCTTGTTATTGTCAGGCAGAATAGTGATCATATTGCGATAATATGGTTAATTTTTGGTTTTGTATCGTTTTTCCAAACAACGGCTAATCGTTGTCTGGCAAACCTTCAATCCATTCAAGAATTTTGTCAGCGGTTTCGCGCCATTGACTTGCCACCATCAGATTATGCGGTGCTCGCGCAATGATGTGGCATGAGGCATTGTAACGACGGGCGGTGGCCTCTTGGGATGGGACTGAAAACAAAGTATCTTTTTCGCCGCCAATCACCATAACCGGTGGATGGGTGACCGGTTTTTTTGGTAAATCAAGGAACATCATGTCAAGAAATCCAAGGTAGGATTCATCGCATAACCGGGCGGCAAACTCGAATGCTTCCTCGCGTGGAATGTTGCTTTCAAGAAACATGTGCCATGCTTTTAGCGGGTCTTTAACCAGGGGGTAAAGCGTCCAGAAGAGATTGGCTTTGGCAAAATCAATCGGTCGAAGGACGGCGATTTTTGCGGCTACCGGCAGCACGCCATAATATGGAACGGTGGCCAGCAAGCCAACAGCCGCCAGTTTGTCGCAGCGTAGCATACAGTGTTGGGAAATGAAGCCGCCCATAGAGTGGCCGATCAATACAGGTTTTTGATCAAGGCTGTCGACCACGTACAAAACATCATCGACATATTCTGCAATGCGGTTCCAGCGCATGGCTTTTTGCGGGGGACTGTCGCCATGGCCGCGCAAATCGGGGGCATAGACATTAAAACCGTGCCTGGAAAAATAGTCGACAAAATGGGTTTGCCAGCACCAGGCCCCATGCCAGGAACCATGAACAAATATTATGGGTGGCTTTTGGTTGTTACGACCCTTGGCGGGTTGGTGCAGTATGTTCAGATTTTTGGCGGGCATGGTTGTCAACTTAGGTATTTAGATTTATCGGGTCAACGGCTGCCTTCGAGCAATTTCCTTGACCAATATTCAAAGCCCCCATACATATCACATGCCAGCCGGTCGGGTGACCGCTGCTGCAACCGTCGAAAGACTGCAGTGGAGGAAAGTCCGGGCTCCATGGATACACGATGCCGGATAACTTCCGGCCGGGGGAGCTGATCAATTCAGTTTTACCCGAGGGAAAGTGCAACAGAGAATAGACCGCCAGTGTTCTGCAAAGAACATTGGTAAGGGTGAAAGGGTGGGGTAAGAGCCTACCGCGCGTGCCAGCAATGGCCGTGGCAATGTAAACCCCATCGGGAGCAATACCGAATAGGGACAACGCGTGGCGCAAGCTACAGGCCGGTTTCCAGGCCAGTTGTCCGGGTGGGTAGCGCTGAGGTGTTCAGGTAACTGGCATCCCAGATGAATGGTCACCACGTCCTGAACGCCATGCGGTCAGGGCCATACAGAACCCGGCTTACAGGCCGGCTGGTATAATTAACCGGTCAGTTGCACTACATTGTCTTTGTGTTGACGAGCAATCCCCGGCCGATTGACTGAAAAGCGCTTGAGGAACCAAAGGTCAATCTCGGCAATGGGCATTGGCTTTGCAAACAGATAGCCCTGCAGATAGTCGCAGCCCAGACGGGAAATAAAGGTTGCCTGTTCTTGCGTTTCGATGCCTTCAGCGACAGTTTTGCAATTCAGGTTGCGCGCCATATCGAGGGCAGAGGCAACGATGATTGCCCGTCTGGGGTCTTCGGTGATGCCGCTGATCAGGGACATATCCAGCTTGATAACATCAATATCCAGAGCGGCCAGACGGGCCAGATTTGAATAGCCTTTGCCATAATCGTCCAGGGAAACAGTGAAGCCGTTTTCTTTCAGGGCCCGGATGACGCTTTTTGCGCGTTTGTGGGCGGTCATAGCGGTTTCTTCGGTCATTTCTATTTCGAGATAGGCTGGATCAATCCCAACTTCATCAACTATTCGGAGAAGATTTGGCAGGAAGTTTTGAGAGACCAGATGATGGTTGGCGATGTTGACTGAAATGGAGATGTTTCTGCCTGCTCTATTCCATTTCTTGATCTGATTGCAGGCTGAGCGGATAACCCATTCACCCAACAGGTCGGCAGTTTCAGAATCATCGATTGCGGGAATAAACAGCCCGGGAGAAATCAAACCTTTTTCAGGGTGCATCCAGCGTACTACCGCCTCAACCGAATTGGCAACGCCTGCAGCGATGTCGATTTTTGGCTGATAGTACAAAGTCATTTCATTGTTGCGAATAGCGTTTGCAACATCGCGTTGAAGTTCAGCGGGGGTTTGATCGCCAACGGAAGAATCATACATGCGATAACAGTTTTTGCCGGACTGTTTTGCCCAGTACATGGCGATATCGGCCTTCTTGGTCAATTCGCGAATATTACCACCATCGCGACCCAACAAGGATGCACCAATACTGGACTTTATTGACAGTTCTTTTTCAGCGACGATAAAGGGTGAGGAAATCGCAATATTGATTGATTGGAGGAAATCGTTCACACCGTTTTCACCATCATCCCATGGAACGAATGCAACATATTCGTCACCGCCTATGCGCGAGATTACAGCACGCCCATCGAGGGTTTTCAGGGGGTTTCCCATATCGTCCAGCGGGCAGGTGATTACCTCAAGGTCTGTGTAATTTGATATTGCATCCGCAACTTGTTTTGCCACAATTGCCAGGACCGTATCACCAACTTCGTGGCCCATGGTGTCGTTGATGGCTTTGAAGTCATCAAGATCCAGAAATACCAGCAAATAATTTTTTTCAGTTGATTTTAACCCTGAAATTTCTTCTTGAACCAACTGGTTGAAAGCTTCGCGGGTTGGCAGGCCTGTCACCAGATCAGAATAAGCCATGCGCAGGATGTCTGCGTGTTTAGTGTGCAAACGGTTGA
>JAKISV010000126.1 GCA_021648425.1 Rhizobiaceae bacterium | reverse complement strand
ACCATTTGACGGAAAGCTTGCTCAGCGTACCATCAGCTTTCATTGCTTCGACGGCCTCAGAGATCTTTTTGGCCAATTCATCATCGCCATTTTCAATAGCAACAGAGAGCGGCTCGTAGAATACCGGATCACCCAGAATTTTGATTGGATAACCGTTTTTCTTGGCTTCCATGAAGCTTGGCAGAGAACCCACAACGGCATCAAGACGTACACCGTCACCAAGGCGTAAATCGTCAAGCGCAGTGTTCACGTTATCGAGTGAGCGAAGAGTTCCGGGATTAATCTGATACTCAAACGCAGGTACGCCTTCAGCATCAATCGTCAGATCTTTTTTCAGATAAAGTTCATAGGTGGAAGTGGTAGTCGCAGCGACTACTTTTCCATCCAGGTCCTTCATTGATGTCGCTTTGCTGTCATTGTGAACGGCAACAGCAGCAGGGGTGTAATAATAGATACCTGGAAAGGTGAAAATTTCACCGCGTTTTTTTGTTGGTGTCATTGAGCCCACATGCATATCCCAGCGGCCAACCCAGTTGCCGGCTGTAATAATGTCCCAGGCCGGAGTGACGAATTTGATTTTGACACCCATTCGTTCAGCAATGCCCTTGGCCACATCGACGTCAAATCCGTCGAGTTCGTTCTTGTCATTGATGAACGATTGCGGAGCCCAGTTGGCATCAGTCGCCACTGTTATTTCTCCAGCTTTCATTACTTTTTCCAACACAGGTCCAGCCTGTGCGGTAGCCACTGTCAGCGACAATGCCAAACCTGCTGCCAGGCCAGTTAAAAAATTCTTACGAGTCATGATGATAGTTCCTCCCTCATGCCATTTACTCTACAAAAATTGAATGCGGATTTTTATTGTATTTCCGCTATTACCGATATTAATGCATAATCCGGATGCCATTACTATAGGCGATATCAAATGCCACTTTATCAATATAGCGACCCATAATGACTGGCGGCAATCAACTTGCCCTTAATGTTCGCAGTCGACTCTCGTAGTCTGCGTGATTGTGATAGCAGCCGTAAAAGTAGCGTTTTCCCACATATCCCATACGCCCGTGCAGGCAGCGCCAGTTACTGAATATCAATGCCATGCCAGGGCGAAGTGGAATTTTGCACCAGTTATCCTGATCCATCGACAGGCGGTTAAACTGCGCATAGGCCTCATAAAAAGCCTTCATTTCATCGGCCTCAAGCAGGAAGGGCGCGCGGTCATAATTATTGAATGATATCTGGGCCAGTTCACCTTTGCGATCAAGGCGAAATACCGGGCGCTCTGCCATCAGATGCACGCCAGGTTCAATATACTGGGCAGGCACCATTACCTTGGTCAATATGTCATAAAATTGCGGATGCTCGCGCTGCATTTTTCGCGCCAGAGCAAATCCGTCGACAACAACGCTTTCGCCGCCTTTGCCATCAAACTGAATGCAATTGAACATCTGCAAACCTGCCGCATTGTAATAATAGGTACTATCGGTGTGCGGTGCCAGAAACTGGGTGGTGTAGGCGGAATCATTATGATCTTTGATTTCTGCTGACAAAGGCCAGTAGGTGCCAAAGATTGTACGCTGGGCCGGAGCTATGCGTTTTGCCAGTTCTTCCGTTGCTTTTTCCGTCGCCACCATGTCGAGCACAACTGCAAATCCGAATTTCTCTATCAGTTCCAGCCACTCCAATGCACCATCATCACTGTCCATGATTTTTTCATAGGAAATAGTGGGCACGGGGTCAGGAAGGCTTCCGGCCATCCAGTAGGATTTTTCTTCCGGATTTGAAAGAGTTGCGCAATCCAACTCCATAGCTGCTGCCTGAGCCAGGCGACTTGAGGTGATTTCCGTTGTTTCTCTATCCAGCCAGTCGATCCGAATACGGCCACTGCTTTTGTCAAGCAATGCTGAGGAAGCACGCACATCACCGTCTATTGAAAAGGTGTCAATTTTGCGCTGTTGCGTATCAGCATCCAGGCTGGCCACATCTTCACCGTGATCACGTACCCAAAACCAGGGAAATGTACTGGTTTGCGCATTGCCCCAGGTGACTTTCAATCCATCACTTTCGGCACGAACTTGTTCTGGCATCATGGTATATTGCTCCTGTCACAGGTATCGGGAATTGAGTTCAGTCTATCATTTTAAAATTGATTTGGCTTGTCAAATAATTTCAACACGATTTGAAAGTTCATCAATCAGCACCCGTTGATTTTCGCGGTAATCAACCTGCACTTCAACCACATGCACGCCGCCTTTGTCGAAACAGGATTTCAGCGTAGGCACCAGATCATCGGCGGCTTCAACGCGTTTTGCACGGGCACCATAACTTTGCGCATATTGAACAAAGTCCGGATTGCCAAATTGCAGGCCCCAGTCCGATTTTTCTTCAACAGCCTGTTTCCAGCGGATCATGCCATAGGCATCATCGCGCAGTATCAACACAACCAGATTGAGTTTCAGTCGAACGGCGGTTTCCAGTTCCTGGGAATTCATCATAAATCCACCATCGCCGCAAATTGCCATAATGCATTTATCGCGATGAAGCATCGCTGCCATCATCGCCGAAGGAAGACCGGCACCCATGGTTGCCAGAGCATTATCCAGCAGTACCGTATTGGGTTGCCGGGTGAGGTAATTACGGGCAAACCAGATTTTGTACATTCCATTGTCCAGAGCGATAATGCCATCTGCTGGCATGACTTTTCGCACATCCGCAACTATGCGCTGGGGAATTATCGGGAATTTAGCATCATCTACGCCTTCACTGATACTGGATAACACCCGGTCGCGCACCCGCATAAAATATGAGAAATCATGGCCCTTACAATGCTGATAGTTCTCAGTCAGCTGGCGAAAAGTGGAGGCGATATCGCCAATCAGTTCCAGTTGCGGAAAATAAACCTCATCAACCTGAGCGCTGTTGAAATTGACATGGATTACTTTCTTGCCACCATGTTCCATAAAAAACGGTGGTTTCTCCACCACGTCATGGCCAACATTGATTACCAGATCAGCGTGATCAATGGCGCTGTGCAGATAATCTCCATCGGATAATGCAGCTGTACCGATATAAAGTTCATGAAACCCGCCGATAACGCCTTTGCCCATCTGGGTATTAAAAAATGGAATATGCGTTTTGGTCAAAAACGCTTCAAGGGCGTTGATAATGAGTTTGCGGTTGGCACCCGCACCAATCAGCAACAAAGGATGTTTTGCCGCTTTGATCATTGCAATTGCTTCATCAATAGCCACTGCACTGCAATCTGGTCGACGTGGAATGCGTACGGGAAACAGCGGCGAGGGTTTTACTGTCTCCCCAGCAATATCTTCAGGCAGTTCCAGATGAACAGCGCCAGGGCGCTCTTCTTCAGCCAGGCGAAATGCCTCACGCACCAGGCCGGGAATAGTATGACCATTGACAATCTGCCGCGAAGATTTGGTGATCGGTTGCATCATGGCGACGATATCAACAATCTGAAAGCGGCCCTGTTTGCTGGTCTTGATTGGTTTTTGTCCGGTAATCATCAACATTGGCATTGCGCCAAGATTGGCATAAGCAGCAGCGGTGACAAGGTTGGTTGCTCCTGGACCAAGGGTCGCCAGGCACACACCGGCTTTACCGGTGAGACGCCCGTAGGTTGCGGCCATAAAGCCTGCCGCCTGTTCATGGCGGGTTAAAATGAGCCTGATGGAAGAGGTTCGAAGCGATTCCAGAAAGTCGAGATTTTCCTCGCCCGGAACACCAAAAATATATTCAACACCCTCATTCTCGAGGGCTTTGATAAACAGATCACTGGATTTAATTGTTGGCTCTGCATTGGGCATGAAACATCCTTATAATGCGCGCTACGGGAAATATTGCTATTTATCACCCGGTGACCTGATAGGTGACCTGATATTTGAATCAAGCCCATAATAGTACCAGAATGGAATATTCAGAAAGCCTTATTCGTCAAGTTTTTCATTCTTGTCGATTGTTTATTTACGCATGGTAAGTTTCGGAATATCACTGGCGAACAACAGGGTTGATTCGATCGCTAATCCGATTGTCACAACCAGTTGAGGATGGATTCATTTATGTTTGCGAATCTGTTAGGAATCTGGTGCGCACATAAAAGTCGAAGGTGCGTAACAAGGCCGAGGTGCACTGAGCATGAAAAAATTGGTAACATCATTGCTGGTTTTTGTAACAATCGTCCTGGGGATTGTTTTCGCCCTGCCGCTTTTGTTATCAACCCAAACCATGCGGCAGGAGTTTTCCAGTAAAATATCCACAGTGAGCGGCATGGATATTGAGCTTGGCGGACCGGTCAGTTTTTCGGTGTTTCCGGATCTGGGCGTGGTGGCGCGTGATGTCAGGCTTGCTTCACCACAAGGTGATTTTTCCGTTGCAGTTTCAAAAATAGTCGCCGGGGTAAAACTCACTTCATTATTGTCTGGAAATGTCGAGATTACAGCTCTCAGCCTTAATCAGCCAAAAATAATGATCGATGAAAGCGCAAGTCAGGAAAATATCAGTCAGGAAAACACAGATAATAATCAGGAAAATATCAACGGTGATCCTTTTGCCAGCGCCGCGGAACAATTGGAACGTTTGTCGCTTAACCGCTTATCCATTTTTGATGGCAGTTTCACTTCTGTAGCGCGCGATGGAACCCGTTCCGAAGTTTCGCAGATTAATGCAACACTCAGTGCGCCCAGTCTGGACAGTCAAATATCTTTAGTGTTGAGCGCCATAATGGATGGTCAATCCATCTCAATAGACGCCACCCTTGCAGCGCTGCGCCCAATTCTGCAACGTCAGCCATCATCTTTTGAACTTGCCATAAAACTCGACCCCGCCCCCCATCCAGCCTTGTCAGATTTAACAGCAAGCGGCACTATCTTGCTGGGTGAAGATGGCAGCTATCAAATCAGCCAGGGGCTGTTTACCAGCCTTGAGCAACCGCTTCGTCTGGATGGCCTGTACCGTCCAGGGCAACGTCCTTATGGTTCTCTCAGCCTGCAGGCTGAACGTGTTGATCTGGGAATTATTCAACGCGCTACCTCCGCAACAGACAAAAACCCCAATATCAATACGCCAGAAACCGCGAATGCCCCGGTTGCAGATTTTAGCACATTGCTCGGTTTTGATGCCAACATTTCCATCAATATTGGTGAATTTGTTATGGACAATGTCAAAGTGCGCGACATCGATGTGGCAATGGCATTAAATGATGGTCTGCTCAACATTGATCTTGGTAATGCGAAAGTGGCGAAAGGCAGTATTGGTGCTGTGTTAAACGCTGATTTCAACGATGAACAACCAACCATCCGAGGGTCGCTGAAGGCATCTGAACTGGGAATTTCCGACCTGGCAAAGCTGGCAAATACCGAAATTGCACTCACGGGCAACCTCGCAATGGACATTGCCTATGCTTTTCGCGGGATAAGTGAAAAAGCGATCAAAGATAGTTTTAACATGGCCGGAACTGTGCAGCTTTCAAACGGAACTGTTGTGGTGCCGCAACTGAAAAACCTGGTAGATACAGCGGGAAAAATAACCGGCATTGATGTGACTGCCAATATCACTCATTTCCAAAAACCGGTTGATCTCAAGGGCAAACTAAATTGGAACGGTGAAACCATTACCCTTGGAATGCAGGTTGCACCCTACCAGTTCATTAATAGCAATGCGGGGCCTTTAACAGCCGCCATCAGTTCGCGAAAATTCAACGGAAAATTTTCAGGCGATATCAATTTTGATGGCGCGGTACTGGGGCGCGCTGAAATCACTACCGGTTCACTTGGCGCTTTGATGGGTTGGCTGGGGCAGGGAAACAACCGCGACCTTAAAAGTTTTTCCTACAACGGAAATATAAGCGCCGACTCCAACAGTTTTGCCTTTGATAAAGCGACAATATTGCTAAACGATAACAAAGCAACGGGCTCTGGGTCCGTTGGTTTGACCGGCAAACCAAAAATCACCACAGATTTATCGTTCGGCAGTCTCGATATTGCAGCACTTATGAGCGGCGGTACGGCTGATGCAAGCGCCAATACGAGCACAGCAAAAGATACTCCCATTGATCTGTCTGTCCTGCGCGAATTTGATGCTGATATCAAACTGAAAGCCACCAGAATCAATTACGGCAAAGTCAAAATCGGGCCGGTGAATACCACGCTGGTAATTAAAAACGGTGTGGCCAGTATCAAACTGCCAAAGACATCTTTTTATGATGGCAGTGTTGCTGCCAACATTACCGCCGATGGTTCAAAGGATATTGCAGTTATTCGAATTGATGCAGATATGTCCAATGTCAGCGCTTTGTCGCTGTTTGATGATGCGGCTGATTTCAAACGGCTTGAAGGCCGGTTGAATGCCAATCTGAAAATCAATGGGGCCGGTAAATCCACCGCAATATTTACCCGCTCGCTAAACGGCAGCGCTGGAGCGAAATTTATTGATGGGGCCATCAAGGGCATTGATATCGCCAAGATCTATAATAATCTGGCGGCCATACTTGCCGGTGGGTTTAAGGAAAACGAGAACGATAAGACAACATTCACCGAGCTTGGCTTGACGTTTGCAATCGACAAGGGTGTTGCCACGACAAACGACATCAGACTTCTGGGCCCGCTGGTTAGAATGGATGGCGCGGGCAATGTCGATCTTGGAGCGGAAACTATTGATATACGCCTGAACCCGCAAGTAGTGATGTCGGCCACCGGCCAAGGGGGTGAATTTGATGTTGGCGGAATTGGCATTCCTGTTTTGATTCAGGGGCCTTTGAGCAACCCGAAGGTATTTCCTGATCTCAAAGAGCTTCTAAAAAACCCTCAGGCGGCTCTCAACTCACTAAAAAGCATTGGTCTTAATTTTTCTGGCCTGAAAATTCCGGGTTTGGGCAATGGTAGCAAAGGGGTTGTTGAGAATGTAATCGGCAATCTGATCAACAATGACCAGCCCGCAAACAACCCAATCGGCAACCTGATTAATAATGTTCTTCCCGGTTCAAATAACAATAACACCGGACCGGCAGACGTCGTCAATTCGCTGATTGGTAGTCTGCTCAATCCTAATGCGGGCAATCAGACACCCGTACAGAGCAATCAACCTGCCGCCATTACACCCTTAGTTGATGATGGCGAAAAACTCGACATAACGGGCGCCATACCAATTCCTGTTCGCAATCCGCGCCGGGCGCAAAATACTCCGACCCAGCCCAAAACCGTGCAACAGCAAATCGTTGATCAGGTTGTTCCCAAGCTTGATCTTCCGGTAAGTGATGAAACCGTCAATAAAACACTGAATAATCTGTTGAATGGTATTTTGAATTAACGCGTTTGCCTCTTTCGTCCAATGGACTCACAACACAATTCGTGAATAATTACCCATGAGAAAAAGTGCGGAATATATTTCCGCTGGTTGATAACTTCATGAGGCGCACAATGTCCGATGACACCCACATTTATCCCGTACCAGCTGAACTGGCCAAATCGGCATGGATTGATGATGCAAAATATCTCGCGATGTATGAAAAGAGCGTTGCCGACCCGGAAGGTTTCTGGGCTGAGGAAGGCAGGCGTTTAGATTGGATAAAGCCTTATTCGAAGGTGAAAAACACCAGTTTTACCTACCCGGATGTTTCAATCAATTGGTTCGAAGACGGCACACTCAATGTCTGCGCCAATTGTGTGGACCGGCATCTGGAAAAGCGTGGCGACCAGGTGGCGATCATCTGGGAAGGTGATGACCCGGCAGAAGATGCGAAAATCACCTATAATGAGTTGCATGGCCATGTCTGTCGCCTCGCCAATGCGATGAAGGCTAACGGCGTTAAAAAGGGCGACCGCGTAACGCTTTATATGCCGATGGTGGTAGAGGCAGCCTATGCGATGTTAGCCTGTACGCGCATCGGCGCAGTGCATTCAATTGTATTTGGCGGATTTTCTCCCGATGCGCTGGCCGGGCGTATCAGCGATTGCAAGTCTGATTTTATTATTACCGCCGATGAAGGACTTCGCGGTGGCAAACCCATTCCCCTTAAGGCCAATACCGATAAAGCCATCGAGATTGCTGCGCGCGACGGTCAGCAGGTTCGAAATGTGCTGGTGGTAAAACGCACCGGTGGCGATATCCACTGGGTTGAGGGCCGCGATATCTGGTATCATGAGGTTGTGCCGTCCGCTTCCAATGA
>JAKISV010000125.1 GCA_021648425.1 Rhizobiaceae bacterium | reverse complement strand
CCACACCCCTCATTGCCAGTTCTTTACCCGATGAATAACAATGCAATATGGCCGGAAATGCCCCCTGCCCGGTTTCGCGGGTAAGCGTTTCTGCCATATCCTCGTCGGCATCGCGTGAGTGTATAACCAACGGCAGCCCCGAGACACGTGAAGCTTCAATATGAATTCGAAGCCCCGCCGCCTGGGCGCTTTTGGATTTACCGTAATGATAATCAAGCCCTGCTTCGCCTATTGCCACCACCTTTGGATGCTGGGCATGGGCAATTAACTGGTCGGAAGTCACGTCCAGTTCTTCGGCAGCATTGTTGGGATGAGTACCCACAGAACAATAAACATTCTCAAAACGCTCTGCCACTGCTTTGACCTGTTCAAAATGGCGAACTCGGGTGCAGATTGTCACCATGCGTTTAACGCCTGCTTGTTCAGCACGCGCTACAACTTCATCGAGTTCTTCGGCAAAGTCGGGGAAATCCAAATGACAGTGAGAATCAACCAGAAATTGTTCACTCATCTTTTTGCTCGATATACCGGGGAAACACCCCTTGAGGCGTTGGCAATTGTGTGCCGGTTGTCAAAGTGTTCTTGGCGTTGGCATAAGCAAAGCTGCGGGCTTTCTCATCTACCGCCAGTAAATCCAATAATCTGGCACAGCTTTGCGGTATCACCGGTTGGGCCATGATAGCGACAAGTCGAATAGTTTCTGCGGTGACATAAAGCACCGTTCCCATGCGTTCAGGGTCTGTTTTTTTCAATGCCCATGGTTCCTGACCGGCAAAATATTTATTGCAGTCAGCGACAACCTTCCAGATACAATCAAGTGCCTTGTGAATTTGTTGCTTGTCAATCAAAGGGCGCGTTGCATCCAGCAGGCCATAGGCGGCGTTTAAAATTGCATTGTCATCATCGTTGAGCACACCAGCAGCAGGCACCCTGCCCTCGCAGTTCTTGGCAATCATCGACAAGGAGCGCTGGGCCAGGTTTCCCAGATCATTGGCAAGATCAGCATTGATGCGATTGATAATGGCCGAGTGGCTGTAACTGCCGTCCTGACCAAACGGCACTTCGCGCAGCAAAACATAACGCAGCGGATCGACGCCATATTCCTCAACCAGTGAAAACGGATCAACAACATTGCCGACGGATTTCGACATTTTTTCTCCACGGTTGAATAAAAAGCCGTGGGAAAATACGCGTCCGGGCAATTCCACTCCCGCTGACATCAAAAATGCCGGCCAATAGACCGAATGAAAACGGATAATATCCTTGCCGATTATATGAACATCTGCCGGCCAGAAATGAGCGCGTTCACCACCATCGGGCCAACCTGTACCGGTGAGATAATTGGTGAGCGCATCAATCCACACATACATGACGTGCTTGTCGTCGCCTGGAACGGGTACACCCCAATCAAACGTTGTACGCGAAATCGACAAGTCACGAAGTCCGCTTTTTACGAAAGACATGATTTCTTTACGGCGGCTATCGGGGCCAATAAAATCCGGGTTGGTCTGATAGTGCTCAAGAAGCCGGTCCTGGTAATCTGACAGCCGAAAAAAATAACTTTCCTCCTCGACCCATTCGACGGGCGAACCAAGCGGTTCACGCCGAACACCGTCTTCACCAACTTGCGTTTCACCCTCATCAAAATAGGCTTCCTGGCGCACGGAATACCAGCCGTCATATTTCCCCAGATAGACATCGCCATTTGCCGCCATGCGCTTCCACAGTTCCTGGCAGGCTTTTTTGTGACGATCTTCAGTCGTGCGTACAAAGTCATCGTTGGAACACGACAGCACTTCAGCCATACGTTCAAATACCGCAGCATTGCGGTTCGCCAGCTCAAGAGGCGTTATGCCTTCTTTTTCTGCCGTTTGTTGCATTTTTTGACCATGTTCATCAGTCCCCGTTAAAAACAGCACATCCCTGCCGTCCAGACGCTGATAGCGCGCCAGCATGTCTGTCGCCACCATTGTATAAGCATGACCAATGTGAGGCTCGCCATTGGGGTAGAATATCGGTGTGGAAATATAGAACTGTTTTGCTTTGGACATAGTCTAAGGTGTTGAACCGGTTTGATTGATGTTTATCGATTGTCGGGCCTTTGCCAGCGAACCGAACAGGTTTAATATTACTTGTTTTCTGTCAAGATTATAGCTGTCTGCCAGATTAGCATTCGCGGCAATCTTGTCCCACACCTCACACATTCGGGCAAGAGCGGAAAGCTGGCTTTGCGCAGCCTGATTTTGCGATAGAGAATGGTTCTCTTTGACACTTGCCAATTGTGCATGTGAACTGAGCATATCACTGACATGATCTGCGGTGATATCCAGTAGCATTCTATAATGCTCGTCCTTGTTCACCCGTGATAATTCTTCTGCCAGTTTATGAGCCTGGGGCCAGTCTGGCGTTGGATTGTTATCAGTTCCCAATATTTCATTGAACCGCTGAAGGAGCTTTAGACCGTCCTGCTTTAGCAATACCAGCGCCCTTCGCACTGACCCGTCACTTAGTTTATATAACTGCTGCAATTGGCGCTCATTCAAATTTGAAGTCTCCACGCCAAGTGCAACCAGTGCTGATTGCAGGTTTTTATTGTCTAATGGCCGCAATGGTAAATGGCGGCATCTTGAGCGTATGGTTGGCAACAAACGGCCTGGAGAATTGGCAAGGATAAAAAACACTGTACGTGAAGGCGGTTCTTCCAGAATTTTCAACAGTGCATTGGCGGCACTTGTATTCATATCATCGGCGCTATCTACAATACAGATACGCCAGTTGTCCTGGGCGCGCGTTGTGCCAAAAAACGATACAGTTCTGCGTATTTCATCAACATTCAGCATCGTTGAAAACTTTTTAGTCTTTGCATCATAGGGCCGCGAAAGATGAAGAATATTGGGATGCCCTCCCTTGGCAATCAATGAGGAAACAACATCATCAGCAGTGGGTTTTACAAACGTTTCAGGCGCATCATTTGGTTGAGGGTTCCTTAAAATATGACCCGCTACCGCCAGCGAAAGCGTCGCTTTCCCCACTCCCCTTGGCCCGCTAACCAGCCAGGAGTGGTGCATTTTGCCCTTTTTGTAGCTGTCGGTAAGAATATTCAACGGCTGTTCGTGACCGAATATATTGGAATGTTCTGCGGGAGCGGGAATACCTTCCAGCCGGTCCCAGATTAAACGGTTATAATCAATCGTTTGGTCAACCATTGGACTTCACATTTTTATGTGGTGTTTTGTTTTTACCTGAACCGGCGCGTGTGGTTGATTTTTGCGAATTTTTCACGAATCCAGGTTTTAACAGCCCCAAACGCTGCTGCAGGACTTTTTCGATCCTGGATTGTACTTGCTCCGGCGTGCCGGACCCGTCAACTACAGCGCATCGCAGAGGTTCCTTTTTAGCTATGGCAAGATAAGCGTTGCGGCGTTTTTTCTGTAAAGCCAGAGTTTCTTTTTCAAATCTGTCAGCTTTTACCGCTTTTCCGCGTCTTTGGGCCGCTCTGGCCATGCCGATTTCCGGATCAATATCCAGTATAATGGTCAAATCAGGCCATGCGCCCTCGCAAGCCACCCGCTCAAGCGAGCTCAGTAAAGCTTCATCTGCCTTACCCGTCGTGCCCTGATAAACCCGCGTTGAATCAATAAACCGGTCGCAAATAACATGGGCGCCGCTTTCTAAAGCGGGTTTAATAATGGTCTCTACATTGTCTGAACGCGCTGCTGAAAATAATATCGCTTCCATTTCGCTGCCAAATGATTCTGCCGCCCCTGACAATAATACATGGCGCACAGCCTCCCCCCCGGGGGAGCCGCCCGGTTCTCGAGTAACAACAACCTTTTTACCTGATGCTTCAAGGTTCTTTACTAAAGCTTTGATTTGGCTGGATTTACCAGAACCTTCACCGCCTTCAAATGTAATAAAGTACCCAGATGATTTATTGTCGGCAATCAAGTTCATAATCCTGTGTAATCAGGCTGAAATAATATCGAAAATGATTACACCAATGCCTTTGCAATTGGAATTGGAATTGGCAACTTTCTAGAAATTAAGTCGCCCCAGCAACAGTTCCTTGATTGCATCTGTTGCTCTTTTTGTGAGCGTGCCCTGCTCTACATCTTGCGCTGCATATAATGGTGTTTCCTGACTTAGCGTATCGCCAATCCAGACTTTCAATACCGCCACCTGGGCGCCTTGTTTGATGGGCGGCACCAAAGGGCCGGTATAGGAAATGCGCGCCCGCAGTTTGTCCCGGTTACCGATAGGCACATAAATTGAAACAGCCCCTTTTCCAACTACCGGCAAATCATTTTCGCCGCCGTAAACATCCGCTTCACCGATTATTTCTCCCGATGCATAAAGTTCGATTTTTTCAAATGCGCGAAATCCCCAATCGAGTAATTTACGGGCCTCTTCCGCGCGCTGGCGTTTTGAGGTCATTCCACTCAACACGGCTATCAGGCGCTTTCCTTCGCGCATAGCTGAACCCACAATTGCATAACCTGATTCTTCGGTAAATCCGGTTTTCATGCCATCAGCACCAATTACATTCTTCAACAACGGGTTACGGTTACGTTGTTTGATTTTATTCCAGGTAAAGTCCGGTTCGGAATAGTAGGCGTAATATTGCGGGTAGTTTTTGATAATCCGGCGAGCAAGAAGTCCTAAATCATTTAAGGTGACGTATTGTTCGGGATCAGGCAGTCCGGTGGAGTTACGGAAATTGGATTGTTTCAGGCCAATTTTTCGGGCGCGTTCATTCATTAAGCCGGCAAAAGCCTCTTCAGAACCTGCCATCCCCTCTGCAATTGCAATACTGGCATCATTTCCGGATTGAATAATTACGCCGCGCATTAAATCCTCAAGCCTGATTTCAGAATTGAGTTTAGCAAACATAGTGGAGCCGCCGGAACTTGTGCCACCCTTGCGCCAGGCATTTTCGCTGATGAAAAACACATCATCCAATGTCAGACCACCGGACTTTAGCGCATTAAACACCACTTCCATTGTCATCATTTTTGCCAGAGAAGCGGGAGGGATTTTCACCTCGTGATCCTTGGCAAACAACACAGTGTTAGTGTCCGCATCAATCAACAAAGCCTGTTTGGCACTTGTGGAATAGATCTGGGCGCTGGCCGTTGAAATGAAAAAAGAAAGAAATATCAATGCCAATGGCGCTGTTACCTTGGCAATCATGGTTTGGTTTAGCACAAAATAATACATAACTATCCAGAAATTATTGTCGTTTAGCGCCCCGGCGCCAAAGGATAGCCTTTTGCAGGTATTACCTCAAGTCAGAAGCCTGCCCGCCTGGATATTGTTTGATTTATGCTGAACGGCCACTAATTGACAAAGGTGTGTTATACAACCTGATCACTTATCAACATTGCTTTTAATTGCGTCAAAAGCCCGTGCAATCCTCTGATTGTATTGATTGCTTTGCAAATAGCTCAGTGGTGGCAATACGCTGATTACAAGGTTGTTGTCAGAAGCAAGATTCATCTTCAGGCCATCATAAAGCTGCGTTGGACGAAGTATTGGCACCGGGATAAACCCTCCAGTTAACAACGGCGCATTTTCCAGCTGGAAACCTGGCGCGGTTGCTGGTGCGGCATAAGCTGTTTGGACAGGTTGCGGGGCTGCCAATTGCGGGGCTGCCAATTGCGGGGCTGGTTGAGCGATTTGGCTTTGCGGAACCGGTTTTTGTACACCTGCAATCAAAGTACCAGGCCTTGTTGCACCTGGTGCGAAGGTCGGTAATGTTGGGTTATAACGCTGTCCACGGGCCGGTTTATAGGATGCCATCAGGTATTTTGCGTCCAAACCGTCCATTCTCGCCTTGCCAATATATTGCACCCTGACTTTAGCGAGGCCCTTTTTCTGGAACCCGAGCAGTTTTGATGCCTGGTAGGAAAGATCGATTATACGCTTGCTGGAGAATGGACCGCGATCATTGATACGCACGATTACTGAGCTGCCGGTTTCCATGCTTGTGACTTTGGCATAACTGGGTAAAGGCAAGGTGGGATGGGCTGCAGATAAAGCGTACTGGTCATATATTTCGCCATTGGCAGTCAGTCGACCATGAAAATTCGGGCCATACCAGGAAGCAACGCCAACCTTGTTATAGCCGGGCTGATCTTTTGGGTAGTACCACTTGCCTCTGATTTTATAGGGCTTGCCAATTTGAGAACGCCCTCCGCCTTTGCGTACTTTTTTGGAAGTGGTAACGCGTGGCGAACTTTTCACACCGTAGGTAAGTGACGAAAATTTCGTTTTATTGTTGATATGGGCAACTTCAGTGTGCTTGATTTTTTTCGGGCTGGCGCAGGAAGCCAGAATAATCAGGCTGGCCACCAACGCCAGCTTTGGCGTGATACCCCTGGGCAATATCCGAATATTGCCGGACAATCCATTTATGATTGTCAATTTTGTCCAATTCAGTCCCAAAGCCATGTCCCGCTTGAAAAACTATTCTTGCGCATATCCCACGCGCCATACTTATTGCATGAATATGTATAGATGGAGTTTAAAATAGTGAAGATATCAAGGCAAAATGGATTGATACCGCCTTTTTTGGAATTATGGTTTACCATTTCTAACCATTCAAACCTGTCATCAATGATGGTTTATCAAAAAATTCTGTTTTGAAGGCTGTACAGGCCATAAATCCCTGCTATTTTTCAGATGTGCATATTTTATGTTCAGGGCCGTTTTTAACCTATTAGGTATGACTGACTACCAGATGAACATTTCCGATATATTTCTGACGAAGAGCGAATTTTAGATGGAGCCCAATCTTCTCAAGTATATCTGGAATAATTCGCGCCGTGAACAAATCGTGGTGCTGATCATTATTCTGGCATCAATGCCAACCTATTTTCTCAGCCTTGAACTACCCAAACAAATTGTCAATGGACCCATTCAGGGCGTGGGTTTCGATAACCCGGGCGACATTGCGACCTTCCTTCGCGTGACGCTTCCCCTGCCCGATTGGATTAATTCGGGAAATTCTATCGTATTATTTCCAGGTATTGAACTTGAACGGGTGGGCTATCTGATGGCGCTCAGCCTGACATTTTTGTTGTTGGTGACGGCTAACGGTTATTTCAAGTTAATCGTAAATACGATGAAAGGCCGAATGGGCGAACGTGTTTTGCGCCGACTGAGGTATCAGTTGTTTGACCGGGTATTGCGATTTCCGCTTTCACGATTTCGTCGCACAAAACCTTCTGAAGTTTCCTCCATGATCAAGGATGAGGTGGAGCCGATGGGGGATTTCATCGGTGATGCCTATACCATGCCTTTGTTTGAAGGGGGCCAGGCGGCAACTGCGCTGGTATTTATATTCCTGCAGGAATTCTACCTGGGGATTTTAACAATCGTGATCGTTGTGTTTCAGGCCTGGCTGATCCCTATGCTGCGCAGACCCATAATTCGCCTTGGAAAACAAAGGCAGGTTGAGGCTCGACATTTGTCGGGGCGTTTGGGGGAAGTTGTTGAGGGCATCTCGGACATGCATTTCAATGACACTTCCAATCTTGAACGCAGCAACATTTCCGGCATTTTGAGTCGTTTGTTTTTTATCCGGTTTGAATTGTTCAAGCGCAAATTTTCAATCAAGTTCCTGAACAATTTCCTTCTGCAATTCCTGCAATTTCTATTTTATGCCCTGGGTGGATATTTTGCCATTCGCGGCTCACTGGATATTGGCCAGCTGGTAGCGGTGATTGCTGCATTTAAAGATTTGCCCGGCCCAATTCGCGGCCTGATCAACTGGGACCAAAGGAGACTGATAGTCGAAGTGCGCTACTCGCAAATCGTTGAACAGTTTGCGGCCGATGATTTGCTGGATAGCAAAATCCAGTCTATTCCTGATGATACCCCGCCAAAAATTACAAACGGTTTTTCAGTAAGCAATCTGGGAGTTATTGATGATACCGGTTCCACCCTGCTGGAGCGTACCTCAGTTGATATCGGAGTTAATCAGAATGTTGCAATTGTCGGGCCGGTCAATGGCGGCGCAAGCCATTTTACGCAAGTATTGGCTCGCGCATTGTTACCAACATCGGGCCGGGTTGAACTGGATGGCAGGGAATTGGGGAATTGGCCCCAGAGTTTCACCGGACGGCGTATCGGCTATATCGACGGCAATTCATACTTTCCCCAGGGCACAATTTTGGAATGTATGACCTATGTCCTCAAAAACCAGCCGGTAACACCCCCTGAACGCGACGCACAACAAATGGTACAATATAACCATTTTCTGACTGAGGCGGAACGCTCTAACAACTGCGATCTCGATTTTGATGCCGACTGGATTAATTATGCAAACGTCGATTTGGCAAATGAAGAGGAACTGATAGCCCGCATCAGGGAAATATTCGTTGTTATCGGCATGGAGGAAAGCGTACGTGAACTGGGGTTGCGCGGTATCCTTGATCCAAATGCCAATCCAAAGATGTGCGATTTGATATTGGAAGCAAGACAGATTTTCCGATCGCGACTGAAAGAACAAGGGTTTGATGCTTTTGTCGAACCTTTTGACCCGGAAAAATAC
>JAKISV010000124.1 GCA_021648425.1 Rhizobiaceae bacterium | reverse complement strand
CCCTTTTCGGGTATTCGCCAGCCTCAAGCTTGGGCCACACCCGACATGTGACCGTCCACGCTCTGCTGCTGCCAACCCACGGAACATTCGGCACGCGCGCCGTCGTTTGCAGGGTTGATCAGTGAAGGTAGTATATGGGCAGTGGGGGATGTGGGGATAAGTATTTTGAAATATTATTGTTGTTATGTTTCAATAGGTTAACTTGAAAATATATTGCGCTTGAACTGATCCCGGGATAATGGAAGTGTACGGACTGGTGATCGAAGAGCGCTTGTCTTAGGACGGCACGGGTTGGTTGGTTGTTAATTGACCACTGGCAAATGCTCTGGCTGCGTGCTAATCGAACGCCTTCTAATAAAAGTTATTCAGATTGTTCAGGTATGAGTGAAGATCTAAAAACCCTTGTTGGTCAGGCCGTTTGCGAATATGTGCTATCAGGTATGCGCCTTGGCATCGGAACAGGGTCTACTGCAGAAGCCTTTGTACATGCGTTGGCTCAAAAAGTGAATGAGGGCCTTGAAGTTGTTGGAGTGCCGACCTCTGAACGTACTGCAAAACTTTGTAAATCCCTTGGCATTGCGCTGACCAGCCTGGAAGAAACTCCGGAACTGGATTTGACAATTGATGGTGCGGATGAGGTTGATGCGAATTTGTCATTAACCAAAGGGGGAGGCGGGGCATTATTGCGTGAAAAAATCGTGGCGGCGGCCTCTAAATCCATGTATGTAATAGCAGATGAAAGCAAGCTCGTGAAATATCTGGGAGCTTTCGCTCTGCCGATTGAGGTCAACCGGTTTGGGCTTGCTGCCACCAGGATTGCGATCGAAAAGCTTGCAAATTCTTTTAATTTGCATGGAGATATCCAACTTCGCCGATCAGTAGAGAGTATTTTTGAAACCGATGGTGGTCACTATATACTCGACGCATCTTTTGGCCTTATTCACGATGCAAGTGCATTGGACAGTGCGCTGCTGGCCATCCCCGGGGTTGTTCAGCATGGCCTGTTCATCAATATGGCCGACAAGGTTTTTGTTGCAGGTAAAGATGGTGTCAGAATTTTGGAAAGAGAACAATAAATGTCAGTAAGAAAATATTGGAGCAAAATGGCGATGAGAAGAATTGTTGGAAAAGCGATTGCGATTTCCATGTTTGTGGCAGCATCTTTTGCTGTCGTGGTTGTCAGCAACGCTCCGCTTCAAGCCCAGGAAATATCAGAAGAGCATATTGCTGCGGCTAAAAAAGCTATCTCTGCCACCAGTGGCACTGAGCAACTCAATGGTATATTGCCCGCCGCTGCGGATAACCTTGCGGGCCAGCTTATCGCCAGTCGACCGGACCTTGAAGCCCAAATAACCGACTTCGTCAATGAATCAGCGCTGGAACTGGCACCGCGGCGCGGTGATCTGGAAAAAGAAGTTGCGATGATTTACGCACGTGTGTTTTCTGAAGAGGAATTACTGAAGATATCAGAATTTTTCTCCACCACACCGGGGCAAAAATTCCTGACTGAATTACCGCTTATTATCAGAGAGATGGGGAAAGCCTCCAACCTCTGGGGGACGGGCATCAATCGGGATTTGTCCAAAAAAGTACAGGAAAAACTGGATGCGGCCGGGTTGAATTAAACCCTATTCCTGATAATCAGTAAATTTATTCCAGACCAATTTGATTGACGGGCTGACAATGGCTGAATTTGATTATGACTTATTTGTCATTGGTGGCGGGTCAGGGGGTGTTCGTGCCGGACGTCTTGCCGCATCAATGGGTAACAAAGTAGGGATTGCCGAAGAATTCCGCTATGGAGGCACTTGTGTCATTCGCGGTTGTGTTCCCAAAAAACTGATGGTCTATGCATCGCATTTTCGTGAGAGTTTTGAAGACTCCGCCGGTTTTGGCTGGGAGCCTGGCAATAGCAGTTTTGACTGGTCAAAACTGATTGCCAACAAGGACCGCGAAATCACCCGGTTGGAGGGGATGTATCGCGGTGGCCTTGATAATGCCAAAGCGGAAATATTCGACACCAGGGCTATTTTAGAGGGTAAAAATCAAGTTCGCCTGCTCAATGAAGACCGGGTTGTGACTGCCAAAAGGATTTTGATTGCAGTTGGCGGTACACCGTTGCGACTGGCACAGATACCCGGCGAAGAGATGTGCATCACTTCCGATGATGTTTTTGATTTAAAAAAACAACCCAAGTCTGTGGTGATTTTTGGCGGTGGCTATATTGCCGTTGAATTTGCCGGAATATTCAATGGTCTTGGAACCGATACCACCCTAGTATATCGCGGCGACAGGATATTGCGAAAATTTGACAATGACCTTCGCGGCTCTTTGCATGAGGAATACGAAAAAAAGGGAATTCGCATTATCTGCAACGCCGTACCTGAGCGAATTTCACGCCAGCGCGACAATGAATTAAGCGTATCGTTGAGCAATGGTGAGATTGTTAATGCTGAACAGGCGATGCTGGCCATCGGGCGCATACCACTCACCGAAGGGTTGGGATTAGACGCTGCAGGCGTTGAACGGCGCTGGTCGGGCCATATTGCAGTTGATGAATATTCAAAAACCAACGTTGAGGGTATATGGGCGGTTGGCGATGTTTCAGACCGGGTGCCCTTAACACCGGTGGCCATTCATGAATCGATGTGTTTCATCGAAACGGAGTTTAAAAACAACCCCACCACACCTGATCATGATCTGATTGCAACAGCTGTGTTTTCCCAGCCGGAAATCGGCACCGTGGGACTTGGGGAAGATGAGGCTGCTGAGCGCTACAAAAATCTCGATATTTATCTGACTAGATTTAGGCCGATGAAACACACTTTGTCTGGACGTGATGAAAAAACCATGATGAAAATTATCGTATGCGGCAACAGCGACAAGGTGTTGGGTATGCATATATTGGGGGAAGCGGCAGGAGAAATGGCGCAAATTTTAGGGATTTTACTTAAAATGAATGCCACAAAGAGCGATTTTGACCGCACGATGGCCATCCATCCTACTGCTGCAGAGGAACTGGTGACGATGTATGAACCAAGCTACCGCATTGCCAATGGCAAGCGCATTGACTGAAAATGTGCAAAATGACCAGCTGATAGCTTATTTTGGCTATGGGTCACTGGTAAACCGCAAAACCCTTCCCTTAGATATCGTTGAGGCTATTCCCGTTACTCTCAAAGGGTGGCGACGCCACTGGCAGCCAAGGCCGAATGAAAATATCGGGTTTGGTGATGATCAGTCAATCGCGCTGCTTGGTATCCATCGTGATGAGGCCAGTGAAATCGATGGTTTGTTGATAATTGACCGGGCAATAAACCAGAAAGCGCTCGACAAACGCGAGGCTTCTTATAATAAAACATCCATCAAGAAATCAGAAATAATATATAAAAATAGTGACTTACAGGGAAATCATGATGTAGAAGTTTACACTTACTTGCCCCCGAAAGTCGAAATGGCCAATAAAGTTCCCGAGATTTTGAGAAGCTATCTGGACGTGGTGATGCAGGGGTTTTATCTCGAATTTGGTGAATCGGGCCTGCAGCGGTTTTTGGATAGTACAGACCATTTTGATCTGCCTGTTTATGAAGATCGCCGCGCTCCAATTTACCCGCGCCACCAAAAGATGAGTGAGCAGGAAATGGGAATATTTGAAAAAATACTTGCCTAGGGTCAGGACCTATTAATACTGGCACAAAAATTGGGTGTGTGTATAACCTGTACCCAAGGGGTGACAGAAACCCCTTAAAGTGTCGCATTATAAACAGTCGAGTAAAATCATGGTGGAAAATTGGTCTCCGAGTTCCTGGCGCAGCAAACCGATATTGCAGGTGCCAACTTATCCTGACAGCAAAAAACTGGAAGCAGTGGAAGATAAAATCAAAAGCTTTCCACCGCTGGTATTTGCGGGAGAAGCGCGCAATCTAAAAACCCAGTTGGCGGACGTTGCTGCGGGTAAGGCATTTTTGTTGCAGGGTGGAGATTGCACAGAGGCATTTAGCGAACATGGTCCTGATAATATCCGCGATTTTTTCCGGGTTTTCCTGCAGATGTCAGTTGTATTGACATTTGCTGCTGCAAAACCCGTGGTTAAAATCGGGAGAATTGCCGGTCAATTTGCCAAGCCACGCTCTTCGGATACTGAAACCAAAGACGGTGTGGAGCTGCCAAGCTATCGCGGCGATATTGTCAACGCTATTGAATTCAACGAAGAGGCGAGGGTGCCTGACCCCCATCGTCAGATCATGGCGTATCGCCAGTCTGCGGCAACGTTAAATCTGCTGCGCGCCTTTGCCCAGGGCGGTTATGCCAATCTTGAACATGTACACACATGGATGCTCGATTTTGTCACGGAAAGCCCTCTGGCTGAACGTTATGGCAAGCTGGCAGACCGGATCTCTGAAACAATCAATTTCATGAAGGCTATCGGATTTGATGCTGCGCGCTATCAACGACTGCGCGAGACGGATTTTTATACCTGTCATGAGGCCCTGTTATTGGGCTATGAAGAGGCGTTAACGCGTAAGGACTCCATTTCGGGTGATTGTTACGGCACATCCGGGCATTTTTTGTGGATTGGTGATCGTACCCGCCAGCTTGATCATGCTCATGTGGAATATTTTCGGGGAATTCATAACCCTATCGGTCTGAAATGCGGACCTTCGCTTGAGCCTGACGAATTGCTTAAGCTGACAGATATTCTTAATCCGGATAACGAACCAGGACGCCTGACGCTGATTACTCGTTTTGGTGCAGGAAAAGTAGAAGACCACCTGCCTGGAATGATCCGTGCGATTGAACGTGAAGGTAAAAATGTGGTGTGGTGCTGCGATCCTATGCATGGCAATACAGTTTCTGCCGCAGGTTATAAAACCAGGCCATTTGATCAGATATTGCGCGAAGTGCGTGAGTTTTTTGAAATTCATCGCGCTGAGGGTACTTATCCCGGCGGTGTTCATTTCGAGATGACCGGCAAAGATGTCACCGAATGTATTGGTGGTGCTAAAGAAATACGCGAAGAAGAGTTGGGCAATCGCTACCATACCCACTGTGACCCGCGCCTCAATGCTAATCAATCATTGGAACTGGCTTTTCTGGTGGCGGAATTGTTGAAAACAGACAGATAAGAAAGTGTAGGAAGTTGATGAGCGAAGTTCGAAAAGGTTCCTGCCTTTGCGGTGGAATAAAATATACGGTTACAGGCGAAATTCGGGACGTCACCGCCTGCCATTGCACCCAGTGCCGCAAGCAGACCGGTCATTACTTTGCGGCTTCTGCCGGCAGGAATGAGCAGTTTGAGATTGTTGACGAAGACGGTTTGCTGAAATGGTATCGGGCTTCCGATTTTGCCGCGCGTGGATTTTGTTCGAATTGCGGATCGGTACTGTTCTGGAAGCGCGAAAACGATGATTATATGTCATTTCTGGTAGGCAGTCTTGATGGTCCGACCAATCTGAAATTGAGCAGGCATATTTTTACAGAAGATAAAGGTGACTATTACGAAATTGAAGATAGTGCGCCGCAGTTTAAGCAGTATTGATTCTAACCGCGCCTGTCTTTTCTCGGATTAAAACCCTCATTCGCCTCGATTATCCCGTAAATATATTTTAGTGCCACCAGATACTTATTTTTGGCCGGTAAAATACCAACTGGCGCGGTAATGTCTGAAACAAAATTGTTGCAGTTGTAGGTGAACAGCGAATATCTGGGTACTTTCTTTTGTGCCACCTGAATGCGCAACAACATTTTTTCAAAATCCTCAGCGCTTAAAGTCACCCTATAGGCGGCGATCGGTTTAAGGCGGCAATCGTCGCCAACGGGAACCAGTACTCCCGGCATCGGCAGGGCCGCAGCAATGGCCGCACCGCCATATCCGCCAAGTGGTGATAACATTATCAGTTTTTCATCAAGCGGCGTGCCTTCCGGTGAAAGTCGGCCGTAGGCGATATAGGTGTGGCCCACGGGCAATAGCGGCGTGTGTCGAAGGCGGATTTCCATATAGTAGGGATGGCCCGGCGTTTGCCTGATTGCATCGAGCTTGTCAGGTTGAATTGCCCAGCCGCCTTTGCAAGATCCGTGGGTCATTTGAGAATATACCAGTTCAGCACGCGCAATTGCCTGTTGTTCGAGCAATTGGGCATCTTGCGAAAGCGGGTCTTCATCAATCATTTGTAGATTATCCGATGGTGCAAAACTTGAAGAGGCATCTGTAGACAGGGGTAGGGGAAGTGGTAAGTCAGGGTTGGTTTGCGGGTCAGCAAGTGTTTTTAATATAGCATCCTGCTGCTCGGGCGGGTAACTTTGCACGCCTTCCAGCACCTGATTGGTCGCGGTATCGTTGGTGTTTTGTACGGTTTCAATCTGCTCAGGTTCACTGGCGCTTTCAATTGCATCGGTAAATGTACAACCGCTAACAATCGCTACCAGTACCAACGCAGCACATATTTTTGCAAATCTAAATCGATGTTTTTGTTTGTCCACCAGCTGACACTTTCCACATAGATAATTTTATCAAACATACTATCGTGATAGTCAGTTTAACACAAATCAGTACAATGCGGATTGTAATTTTATCTACGCTTCAGCTTTGCCGTTTTGGACTATGCCTTTTTCAGTAAGATGAGACTGTAATTCACCGGCCTGAAACATTTCGCGCACAATATCGCAGCCACCGACAAACTCGCCTTTGACATATAATTGCGGGACAGTGGGCCAGTTAGAGTAGTCCTTGACACCCTGGCGCAAATCCTCATTAGCCAGAACATTATGGCCTTTATATTCAACACCCAGATAATCGAGCATCTGGACAACCTGGCTGGAAAACCCGCACTGGGGCTGGTCAGGCGTTCCCTTCATAAACAATACGATGTTGTTGTTTTTGACTTCACTGTCGATAAATTCGCTGATTGCTGACATGGGAGTATCTTTCTGGTGTTGAGGCTGTTGGTATCAAGATATGAAATCTGATTGTTTAATTCAAGGGAGCTTAAGATAACACAAAATACCAGATTGCCACTACCCAAAATACCATTGTGCCGATCGCAATATAAAAAAACCGGTCTTTCCAGAGAGGTTTTGAGAATATTGGCGGTATTTTCTCCATACCGGAAGTTTTTTTGTTCTTTTCAATCACTGTTATTGCGGTGCGCTGGTTTGCAATGCCAGGGCATGTAAATCGCTGTCCATACTGCCTTGCAGGGCTTTATACACCAACTGGTGTTGCTGGACGCGTGTTTTGCCAATAAACTGTGCTGATACAACCTCTGCTGCATAATGGTCCCCATCGCCTGCCAGATCACGAATAGTGACCTGAGCATCAGGAATAGCATCCACAATCAAACGTTCAATTTCACCTGCCTGCATGGCCATGGAACTATTCTCCTTTTATTGAGCTGCGAGGGTTTGCCCCATATATTGCGGGAACCATGCTTCATGAGTTTTTCGCAACTCATCAATAGATATGGCGATTTTTTCACCAATCTTCAAGCTGTCTGCGCCCACTGTCCCCAGTCTGGTGAAAGCAATGGCGGCGCCTTCCGCATTGGCAGCAAACATATCGGCCCATTTTTGATCCGTGCTGAAAAGATAACGGGCCTGATCTTCGCCGAATAATTCCCCATGTGAATATTCCGTTTCAAATGAGACTATCGCACCCAGGCCGCTGGCCAGACACATCTCGGCCAGTGCAATTGCCAACCCGCCATCAGAAATATCATGGCAAGCTGTTGCATAACCCGATTGAATGGCAGCGCGTACAAATTCCCCGTGTTTTCGCTCTGTGGATAAATCCACCGGTGGCGGCGGGCCATCCTCCAGCCCCAGACATTCACGCATATAAGTTGACTGGCCCAAATGGCTTCCAGTTTCCCCGATCAGGAATATCACATCATTTTCACGGGCCCCGCCAACGGTGCAGTGTTTTGAATGGTCGCTTAAAAGACCAACACCGCCAATTGTCGGGGTGGGCAAAATTGCCTTGCCTTTTGTCTCGTTGTACAGCGAAACATTGCCTGAAACGATAGGCATATCCAGTGCGCTGCACGCCTCACCAATGCCTTTAATCGCAGCAACAAACTGGCCCATGATTTCGGGTTTTTCCGGATTGCCGAAATTTAGATTGTCAGTAGCGGCCAGCGGAGTTGCGCCGGTGGCTGAAAGGTTGCGGTAACATTCAGCTACAGCCTGTTTGCCGCCTTCATAGGCGTCAGCTTCACAATAGCGCGGATTAACATCGCTGCTGAAAGCCAGTGCTTTGCCGGTGTCATTACCATCCTCATCGCAAATGCGCACAACGCCTGCATCGCCTCCGGGTATCTGTAGCGTGTTGGCCTGTATCAAACTGTCATATTGTTCCCAGACCCAGCGTCGTGAAGCCATATTTGGGGAGCCAAGCATGGTGAGCAGGGCGGTGTTATAATCGTCAGGGGCTTCAACATCTTGGGCATCGAGATCGGAATATTTGCCGGGTTCCAGATAAGGCCGGTCATATTCGGGCGCTTCATCGCCGAGTTTTTTGATCGGCAGATTGGCAACTTCTTCACCCTGGTGCAGCACCCGGAAGCGT
>JAKISV010000123.1 GCA_021648425.1 Rhizobiaceae bacterium | reverse complement strand
GGTTATCATGGGGCCAATCAGGACGCAGGGTTTCTTGCCAGGGAGGCGGAAAAAATCGGCTATCCGGTTTTGATCAAGGCGCGAGCCGGGGGCGGTGGCAAAGGCATGCGGCAGGTGGAAAAGCCGAAGGAATTTGCGGCAGCACTTGAAGGTGCAGTGCGCGAGGGGCAGGCTTCTTTTGGCGACGGGCATGTGTTGATTGAGAAGTTTATTTCTTCTCCGCGCCATATCGAGATTCAAGTGTTTGGCGATAGTCATGGCAATGTTGTGCATCTGTTTGAGCGTGATTGTTCAATGCAGCGTCGTCATCAAAAAGTGATAGAAGAAGCGCCCGCGCCGGGTATGACGCAAGAGATGCGCGCAGCGATGGGAGAAGCTGCAGTGAATGCGGCAAAAGCGGTGAATTATTGCGGTGCGGGTACGGTAGAATTTATCGTTGATGGCAGTGACGGCTTACAGAGCGACCGGTTCTGGTTTATGGAAATGAACACGCGTTTGCAGGTGGAACATCCGGTTACTGAAATGATTACCGGTCTTGATCTGGTGGAATTACAGTTGCGCGTCGCTAATGGGGAAACCTTGCCGTTTGCACAGCACGATTTGTCAATTGAGGGCTGGGCGTTTGAGGCGCGAATTTATGCGGAAGATCCTGCTAACGGGTTTTTGCCATCGGTTGGAGAATTGCATCGCTATGATATGCCAACCCATCTGGCGCGGGTGGATGATGGTGTTGAAGTTTTGGACGAAATCAGCCCGCACTATGATCCGATGATCGGCAAAATCATCACCTATGGCAGCGATCGCCAAGAGGCGCTGGGTAAAATGAAAGAAGCCTTGCGGGAAACATTTGTCGTTGGTGTTACGACAAATGTTGCATTCCTTTTGGCGCTTTGCAGTTCAAAAAGCTTCTGCGGTGCCAGGATAGATACCGGGCTTATCGAGCGCGAAATGGTGTCGCTGTTGGACGATGGCAAAGCGGATAAAATTGATGTTGCCATTGCTGCCTTAACTGAAATAACAGGCCCCTGGAACGGTTTTGAAATTGCCTTTGAGGGGCGGATGGAAAGCTGGACCCACTGGGGTGCTGGAAAATCCTGGGTTGATCTGGTTTATGACGGGCAGCCATATAGTGCCTGGGTAAGATATCTGGGCGGATCGAACTATGGCGTGGATATTGGCACCGGTGAAATCCAACTGAATTTCGATATGGTGACTGAAACAGAAGCTTCACTTGATAGTACGTTGATCAGTTGGGCTGATGGTTCGCGCAAGATCAGATCAGACAAAATAGATGAAAATCTGATAATCACAGGTGATGGCAAAACCCATGTTTTTCATGTTGTCGATCCACTTGGTGGCAAGGTGGCTGATGATGAAAACAGTGACCTGATCCATGCTCCCATGCCGGGGTTAATCAAAATTGTTCAAGTCAAAAAAGGCGACAGCGTCGAACAAGGCGAGGTGTTGATGGTTGTTGAGGCCATGAAAATGGAGCACTCGCTGGTAGCCCCGCGTGAGGGAGTGGTGGAGAATATTCATGGCGTTGAAGGTGGACAGATTGAGGATGGGGCATTGCTGATTTCTCTCGTCAAAGATCAGGCGGTGTAACAAATATGCAGCGCTTTTTGCTATGGGCAGCGCCGGGAATTTTCGTGCTGCTGTGGTCGACGGGTTTCATTGGCGCCCGGCTTGGGTTACCTCACGCGGAACCTTTCAGTTTCCTGCTGGTTCGATTTGTTCTGGTGCTGGTAATACTGTTTCCGGTTGCTGTTTATTACGTAAAAAAATGGCCGACACGCAGGCAGTTTATTCACAGCGCATTGATTGGAATGCTATTGCATGTTGCCTATCTTGGCGGTGTATTTTTTGCAATTGATCGCGGAATGTCGGCGGGTGTTTCTGCACTGATAGTCAGTTTGCAGCCAATTATCGTCTTGTTGCTGGCGGCTGTTTTTTTCAAAGAAAAAGTACGGCCTGCAACGGTTGGTCTGTTCATAATGGGGCTGATCGGAGTTGGTTTAGTACTGGGGCCAATTGTTGGAAGCGGCGAACTTTCCCTGCCGGTTTCAAGCCTGATTGCCAGTGTGATTGCGGTGTTGGGGATTTCGCTGGGTACGGTCTATCAGAAGAATTTTACGGGCGGCGTTGAATTGCTGGCCGGGTTAATTGCACAATATTTCGGCGCGACATTGTTATTGGGGTTTCTGGTTTATTTTACCGAATCCATGCAAATTAACTGGACGGGAGAATTTCTGATTGCTCTGTCCTGGTTGATTTTTGTCTTGTCGCTTGGTGCGGTGGGCTTACTGATGTTTCTTATTCGCCGTGACAGCGTGGCACGAACATCAGCGCTGTTTTTTCTGGTACCTGGATTCACAGTTGTTGTTGCGAATTTGATGTTTGAGGAAACAATGAGCGCTATTCAGATAATCGGGCTGGTGGTGGCCAGCGCCGCCGTGGCGCTGGTTTCCGTTACTTCAAAAACAAGATGAATATATCAATATGGTTTATTGGCTCAACACAAGACCCTTTGCGACATTTGCACCAATGTAGCTGAACGCGGCTTCCAGATCAGTTGCATTATTCGCCTCAAAATAGTGATTGTTGCTTGAGGCACAACTGCCCAGCAGTGCCTGACCATTGGAAGGTGCATTGTAAGCTACCGTATAAACTGTCATGCCGTAGTTTTTTGCCAAAGTGCAGGTGTACAGGGTTTCATAGTCATCGTCGCTGTCATTGTTGTCGCCATCTGTCATGAATATGATAACCAGATTCGGCACTTGCCCATTCTTTTCCGCATGTTTGTTGATTTCTCTTTGCTTTTTTAGGTCTCTATAAGCTCTGTTGATGGCCCCTGATGAATCAGTGCCGCCACTGGCACGCATATCTTGTACATAATCGTTGATTTTGGACAGTTTCCAACGGAGACCCTTTTTTTTCCAAGTATAGCTGCTATAAGCTACTGCGCCCATACGAATGTATTTTCTGTCAGGGTCCGCAGTTGACAGGTTGGATATCATTTGGGCAACGGAACTTTTCAATGTGTCCATCTTTATGCCGCCCTCGCCGTTACTCCAACCCATGGAACCGGAACGGTCCAATACCAGATACATGGATACAGCGCCACCGGCTTTCATTTCCAGGCTGGTTGCAGCAACAATATCGGCTTTCAATTTATCTATGCCTGTAATGCCTACAATTGAGGTATTGTAATCAATATCAACATTGACTGATGCGGTTTTAGTGTCGATATCGTAACTCAATGTTGAGCCGTTATAATCGTATGAAAGATCGGGGTCCATATTGGCCAGGAAAAAAGGTTCGAATTCACTGTTTAGTTTCGCTAATACTGCGATCTCGTCATCCACATCGACGGAACTCATCACTTCAGCAGTTGCCGCCAGTAAAGCGGCGTCGGTAGCGCTGGCAACTTTGGTTTGGAGGTTTGCATAACGTGAATAGTCCAAAGCAGTGCCCATGGTCATCATGATTGGTATAATTGCGATACCAAAAATTACGGCGACATTACCGTTTATTTTTGTTTTGAAATTTGAAAGTAAATTTCTTAATTTGCGAATTTTCATTGTTTGGCCCTGCCTGTTTAACTCAATAGTTTTGACACTACTTGTAAAATTCAAATATTTCGTTTTGAAAGCCGTTAAAAGTTTAGCGAATATGCCCCGGGGCAGCATTTTGACTGGTTTGCACAGCCGTCTTATTCGGGCAAGTGGTGTATTATTTCTGACGCTGTACAATATTGAAGGCGATAATTACGCGATTGGCGTCATTACCTGTTGCGTTGGAAAAATTTGTATCAACGCTGTGGTACAAGAAGCTTGGGAAAATTACTATTTTACCGGCAGATGGCTTGATGCGAACTTTTGTCCAGCAGGGGCGAATTCGCTTTTTTTCCGGGTCGAATTTCAATTGATTCATCAAGTGCGCCGTGCGCGGATCAGTAAACCGTATATCTCCGGAATCTTCAGGTGTCTGAATGTAGTAAACACCGCTCCAGTCGCACCCGGGATGAATATGGGAGTTGTTTGAGCTTCCGGGCGGGTTGATAATTGACCACATTGTACTGACTTTGAGGTGGTAAGACTCGTGGTATTGAAGGTCTTCAGAAATAAGATCGCAAACATTTTCGACCCGCTCTACCAAAGGTTTGTATAATCGCGATTTTTGCATGTTACTTTGACTGTGCCAACCGCCAAGTTTTGGAAGGTTGGATTTGTCCAGGCCCACCTGGTCTTTTTCTCTTTCAGAATAAATAGATTTGAGAAGTTGATCGTTTAGTTCTTCAGCATCAGGTAATTGAAACCTGTAAATTATAGTAGGGAAATACAATTGGCGCGTTAAACTGTCTTTATCAATTTTCATGTTCTTACGGGTCTCGCTTTTTTTACATGTTAATCGGCCTCGAATCTGTATTGCAAAGTAATTCTAATTCCTTGCCAAATCCTTATCGCGTGAAGTGTTCGATATCGGAAAAAAATTTAGGCCCCGTATTGGGAGCATAAAAACGGCGGGGGAGATCCTGGTTCTCCCCCGCCAATTTGGCGATTTGGTTGCTTGCCGCGATAAAGCGCGTCAAAGCGATGCTTTATTTTATTATCCTTGCAGAGATGTATTTTTTATACAACTCGCTTGGTATTGCTATCGAAGTTGAACCAGATTCTACTGAATAACGTACCTGAGCATCGGACTTGAGTTCGATTTTTCCGCCAACGACCACCTTGAATGGTGATGCATTGTTGATGGTTCCGTCTCCGATGATTTCGACTTCACGGTTGGCAAAATACTGAATGCCTTCCATGTACATGGATGCTGTTTCCGGGAAAGTAATTTCCCCAGCATTTTCCTCGTCGTCATCTTCGTCGTCATCTTCGTCGTCATCTTCGTCGTCATCTTCGTCGTCGTCTTCGTCGTCGTCTTCGTCATCATCTTCATCGTCAGTGACATAGAACAAGAACCCGGCGAGATCTCCGGAATCCATGGCTGTCAGGTCTGCAGTAGTAGTGACCTCCAGATCCACACCGGCATCATCTCCAAAGAATAGGAAAGAAACGCCATCGCCTTCCAGCGTTGTATTGCTTCCATTTTCAAGATTGCCGCCTTTAATGATATAAAGACCAGGATTGAAGTTTACTGTGACATTGCTGTCAATTTTGAGGCCATCGCAATATACGCCGGGATTGACAGTTGCATCGCTGTTGGCTTCATAACCATCATAATCACATGCACCAACTTCAGGTAAATCGATATTGGCAAAAGGATCAGATATAGCCGGGCAGATTTTTGCGGCGGGTGAGATGTTTCCTGCACCAGATTTAACACCACCTGCAATGCAGGTATCGGGCACTGTGATTGCAGCATTTGCAGCCAACTCCACAGATTCATCATCAGATGAATTAACCTGTACTCCACAATTTGAAGAAACTATGTTTGCAGTATTATTCAACTGCAATGTTTCATCACCGCTTGTGTTGAGTGCATAGACACATTTAGCGGCCACATTGGAAAGTTGGTACTGCACTTCTGTAGCGGCACGGATGTTTACTTCATTATAGCCGAATGCCTTCAGAAATGCCGGTGAATATATAGTGTCAAGAGTTACTGACAGTGTATTCGAATCGGTATCAAGGCTGATATCTACTGTTCCCGAATCAATGTCATAGTTAGATGTAACCATGTCATTGGCGAGAGAAAGAATTTGTTCTTCGTTGTAATCGTTATCTTTAAGGTTCTTGATCGCAAACAATGCGGCGGAATCCGCAGTTTCCTGGAGACGCGATTTAGTGCGCTGCATATCGGAATAGTCAACGGCCAAGCCTACAGAGAACATTACCGGAAGTAATGCGAGTGAGAACACGATCGCAACATTGCCTTCTTTGGCACGAAAAAATGATTTGCAACGTGTTGCGGGAATTTTGATGTCCATGATTAGCCCTTACCTGCGGTTAGATGAGGAACCATAACAAGTGAGTTTTAAAATTGGTTTTGAAACCGGGGTGCGTTTAGACTTATTACAGCAACAGAATGTTAACTGTGATTAGCCGACGCCAGCAGCTACAATTTTCCTAAAATTGTGATATTGACGCAAAATTGCGCAAAATGAATGAGTAAAAGGAAACTCACCCGATGGATATGCTTTTTTCTATAGATAATCTGTTTACCCTGTTGATGCTAATTCTGCTGCAGGCAGTGCTGGGGTTCGATAATCTTCTTTATATTTCTATTGAATCCAAAAGGGCACCGAAAGACAAACAAAAGCGCGTACGCCAGATGGGTATCGGGCTGGCGGTAGTATTGCGAATTGTTCTTTTGTTTCTGCTGGTCAATGCCATTCAGTATTTTCAGGGCTCGTTGTTCGCGATCAACCTTCCGGGCATATTTGAGGGTGATTTCAACGGTCATGCGCTGATTGTGTTGTTGGGTGGAGTTTTTATTATTTATACAGCAATGAAAGAAATCATGCATAAGCTGGCTATTTATGAAGTCGGTGGAGCGGAAGACAAAGGCAAAAAATCAATGCTTAGTGTCGTCGCCTGGATTGTGACGATGAACCTTGTGTTCTCTTTTGATTCAATTTTATCCGCAATGGCACTGACCGATGTCTTTATTATCATGGCGATTGCCATTGTTATATCTGGGATATTGATGATTGTTCTGGCGGAACGGGTATCGACATTTCTTGAAGAAAACCGCATGTATGAGGTGTTGGGTCTGTTTGTTTTGTTCATTGTTGGCATTATGCTGATTTCTGAGGGCGGCGATCTTGCTAATGTTAAAGTGCTCGATTTAGCCGTTGACCCCATGTCGAAAGGAACCTTCTATTTTGTTCTTGTTGTCATGCTGGCAGTGGATATTGTGCAGGGACGCTATCGCAAAAAACTGATGGCTCAAAAAGCCCGCGAGATTAACGATGTGAATATCAAAGTGAAAGAGCCAGAAGCGAGCTGACGAGATCAAGGGCGAACATTTTCATCCAGCCAGCGAATGAAATTTGCGATTGTCTCATCACGGTTGATTTCATTCAGGCTTTCGTGGCGGGTGTGGGGTAGTATATTCAGGGTGACGTTTTCCAACCCGGTCTTTGTCAGCCTGGCTGCCAGACTTTCTGCGGCTTTGCCTTTGTTGCTGCAGGGGTCGGCACCGCCGGCGGTGAGGTTCATGGGCAGGTTTTTTGGCAGGGAAGACAAGTTGGCATCATTCGCGCCAAAATATACGCCCTGAAGAACATCTCTCCATAGGCTGTTAGAAACCATAAAGCCGCAAAGCGGGTCCGCAACATATTTATCAACTTCGTTTTTATCCCGTGATAACCAGTCGCATGGAGTGCGGTTTGGAGTAAATTTTTTGTTCCAATCTTCGAAGGTGAGTTTGTGGGCGATGGTGCTGGGCACGTCTGAACCTTTGAACATCCGCTCAATCCCCAACAGTGCCTTAAATAAAGCGGCGAGAAACCCCGTATCAAAGCCGGTATTCCACAGGGCAGCCGCTGCCACAGTTTGGGGATGGGCCAGCAAATAGTTAAACCCTAAAATGGTTCCCATCGAATGGCAGAACAAAATAACGGGCAATCCGGGATATTTTGCCCGGGCCAGCTTATTCACGTGAAGGATGTCTTCGACGGTTTTTTGCAATCCGTCTTTGGGTGAAAACATGCCAAGGGGTGCATCCTCAGCCTTGGTTTTGCCGTGGCCTCGATGGTCGTGGGCAATAACATGGTAACCGGCATTAGTAAGTTCGACGGCAAAACGGGCATAGCGCCCGGCATGTTCGGCCATGCCGTGATTGATATGAACAACGCCTTTTGCCCGATTGCCGGCATCCATCTGATAAATGCACAATTGTGCTCCTGTTGGAGATTTGGAAACCGATATTTCAAATTTTGATGGTTTTGACATCAGTGATCCTGATCAGCTTGCGGCCAGGGAAATCAGGTGCTTGACTTCGCTTTTGGGAATTCCCAGCGCGTCTGCGATCTCATACAGGCGGGACATTTCTGTTTTTGCTTTATCACCATCGGCAATCATTACCAGATAACAGCTCTGGATGATCTTACGTTTCATTGCCGGATTGACCAGTTTGCGATCAGCAGCGAGTATCTGGGCAATATTATCGGTGCGGTCAAATTCGGTGAGAATTTCGTTCACCTCTTTGGTGGTGATGGTTATGCCGAGCATGCGTTTGTGAATATCTGCAATTGTATCCACTTCACGCGGGTCAATTACCCCGTCGGCGGCAGCCATTTCTCCCATCGAGCGGATGAGTATTCTAATTTCCGCATGGGCGTAGTCGGTATTATCGTTGGGTTTTTGCTCCATAAAGGCACTGACCTTATTGGCCAAACCACCCAATAACGCCAGGGTGCCACCGATGAGTGCTGCCCAGGCAATGGCGGAATAGGCGGGATTATCAGTGGAATAACCGTTATAAAGCAGCACTGCGCCCGCGATGATTAGTGCGACGCCTGAAATAACCAAAAAATTTCCGCGCATAATGGCGCACTCCCAAATAGTATTCTTTTATTGCCTGTGGTGCTCAACATCCTGCTGCAGGATAGACACAGCAGGCAGTTTGGCCTAAAAGCCAACAACAATTTAACGATCCTACCATAAAAAGCAAAGCAAGAACCCATGGCGCGTCAGTTTATATATCATATGTCCGGTTTGTCGAAATCCTATGGCAACAAGAAAGTATTGCAGGACATTCATTT
>JAKISV010000122.1 GCA_021648425.1 Rhizobiaceae bacterium | reverse complement strand
GTAAAACGCACCGGTGGCGATATCCTCTGGGTTGAGCGCCGCGATATATGGTAGCAGGAGGTTGTGCCGTCCGCTTCCAATGATTGCAAACCAGAAGAAATGAATGCAGAAGACCCGTTGTTTATTCTTTATACATCGGGCTCCACCGGTAAACCCAAAGGTGTGTTGCATACTACCGGCGGTTATCTGGTTTGGGCATCATTCACCCATCAATATGTGTTCGATTATCATGAGGGTGATATCTATTGGTGTACGGCAGATGTGGGCTGGGTTACCGGGCATTCCTATATTGTCTATGGGCCACTGGCCAACGGGGCAACGACGCTGATGTTTGAAGGGGTGCCAAATTATCCTTCAACTTCCCGGTTCTGGGAGGTTTGTGACAAACACCAGGTGAATATATTTTATACAGCCCCCACAGCCATTCGTGCTTTGATGCAGGGCGGTGATGATCCGGTAAAATCGACTTCACGCTCCTCGCTTCGCCTGCTTGGTTCAGTGGGCGAGCCGATAAACCCGGAGGCCTGGGAGTGGTATTATAATGTGGTGGGAGAGGGGCGCTGCCCGATTGTTGATACCTGGTGGCAGACGGAAACCGGTGGCATTATGATTACACCACTGCCTGGTGCCACCGCGCTTAAACCGGGTTCTGCCACGCGGCCGCTGCCGGGCGTACAGCCGCAACTTGTCGATGGTGAAGGTGAACCGCTTGAGGGTGCGGTATCTGGAAATCTTTGCATAGTCGATTCCTGGCCCGGTCAGATGCGCACTTTATATGGCGACCATGATCGGTTTGTTGAAACTTATTTCTCCACCTATAAAGGCAAATATTTCACCGGTGATGGATGCCGGCGTGATGAGGACGGTTATTACTGGATTACCGGACGCGTTGATGATGTCATCAATATTTCAGGCCACCGGATGGGGACAGCGGAAGTGGAATCGGCACTGGTTGCCCACGATGCGGTGTCCGAAGCGGCAGTGGTTGGATATCCGCATGATATCAAAGGTCAGGGGATCTATTGCTATGTCACCTTGATGAGCGGTGTTGAACCCAGTGATGAACTGAAAAAAGAACTGGTTGGCCAGGTGCGAAAAGAAATCGGACCGATTGCTTCACCGGACAAAATTCAATGGGCGCCGGGCCTGCCAAAAACCCGGTCCGGCAAAATCATGCGGCGTATTTTGCGCAAAATTGCCGAGGATGATTTTTCTGCCCTTGGGGATACGTCAACTCTGGCCGACCCCGCTGTAGTCGATGAGTTGATTGAGAACCGGCAGAACAAGAAGTGAGGGTGTAGCAAAAAAGAACCCCGCCAAATTGACGGGGTTTAGTTGAAGCTTAAGTTTCAGATGATCTGAAACTTGCAGAGAAACAAGATCAGTTATTTGCTGAGACGCAGGCCTTTGATGTCATTGGCAATTTCTGTGAATGCCGTTGATAGCGCGCTGGAACTCTCAGCAGAATAAAAATAGGTTGTTTGCGCCGTATCCGGGCTTGCACAGTTGCTCAGCGTAGTCTTTGCGCTACCGGGTGCTTTGAAGGCAATTGAATAAATAAGAATACCGTTTGCCTTCATGTCAGTGCATGTGGATTCTGCAAATTCTGAGGAATTCCATCCGCTTGTATAAATCGTGTTAAACTCTCCATCAGTCATCAGCAATGCAATTTTTTGTACGTTACTATTTGAATAACCAGCAGGAGTTGGTGATGAAGGCCATGCATTGCCCCAGTTAGGAGATAAAGTGTAGTAACTCCATGCAACTCCCAAATGACCGGCAGTATAGCCACTAGCAGTAAAACTGTTGATGGTGGTTTTCAAAGGCCCAGGCGTGGAGGAAAGCGGAACAACCTCCTGATTTGGACAGGAACCGCTCTTACCCTCCACTTTGGTAGTGGTATAAGAAACATCGTTGAATTCATTGTTGTAACGCTCGGTTACACAATCATTTCCCGGATTATTTGAGACCGTGCCAGCCAGAGAACCAATATTGACAGAAGCAGAATAAGGAACAAGTGCGATACGTACCTTATTGTTGGTTGAGCCGGTAGGCATAAGAATATCAATCGCATTAGTTGCAGCAGATTTCAGTGCAGAAAGTTTACCCTGACTGTCCATGGAGCCGGTAACATCCAACATCATGGTTAGTTCAACTTTCTTGGAGGAAAATACCGCTTCACTATTTGAGGTGATATCCACATTGTTTATGCCAATAATGCCCATGAATGCCGTCTTCAACTCAGATTTCACAGTGGCAGCAACTTTACCGGTGGCCGGGTCAGCTGAAAAAGATTCTATTTTCACAGTTGTGGTCATTTTGGTGCGGCCATTGATGTTTGCATAGAAAAAATTGTCAAACTCCTTGCGGAAAGAAGCATTTACGGGTTTGCCCTCAGAAAGAGCCTGCCCGGACATTAAAACAGCCGCATCCAATGCATTGGCGATTGCGCCTTCGGTATAAGCAATTCGGGAATAGTCAACTGCAATACCCGCAGAAATCATAACGGGCAGCAAAGCAATGCCAAATATTATAGCAATGGCACCATTTTGATTGGTGAGGAAACCTGTTGTCTGGTTTTTCAGTTTGCTGATGAGCGTCTGTATTGACATCGAATTCTCCTGAGCTTCGGATATACTCAGGATATGCAAAGGGTGTGCCAATACAGGATTTGGGAATTTCTCCAATTAGTATTTATCGTCTGCACATTGAAATATTGAAGGTAATCCGGCCAGGATAGTTAGCAAAAGGTTAATTAAGCAACAGCAATTTGAGGTATGGAGCTCTGGCAGTAAGCGCAAAGGTTTCCAAATTGGTACAAAGTTGGATTTGGGATATAGCTGTAGTTGGAGTTTAGCGCAGACCGATTGCTAAAAATCGCTGGCAATCCCGTTCTTTTCCCAATCACCATAGCGGGTGGGTTCAGGTCCTTTGCGGCCTTTATATTCTTTGGGCAGTTCTGAATCGGTATTTTCAGCTATTTTGCGTCGTTCGCTGACTTCTTTCAAAGCGCGCTGGGCTGCGGGGGAAAGATCTGTTGGGTTTTTTGAATTGCTCATCTTATATCCGGGGCAGGCTTGCCATCTTCGGTGCGCTCATCTATTCGCAATGATATTACCATCAATCAGATTTAGCAAAATATATGACAAAACAGCAAACAGAAAATTATTCAGAACCCCATGGGCGAAACAGAGTGGGTTTTGAAGCCCGTAGAGTGGCGGCGCGGCTGTTAGGGCTTGTGGTTGATGAGGGGCATTCGCTGGCAGCATTGTGTGACAATGCTACGGGCAATGCAGCCTACCGGGCCCTGATTTCCAAGGACAGGGCGATGATACGCGCCATTCTCACCACATGCCTTCGCCATCGTGGTGCATTGTTGGCGGTGATGAAAAAAGTCATGGACCGGCCAGAACCCAAACGAGCGCGCGACCTTACCCATATTTTGCATGTGGCAGCCGCCCAGGTTTTGTTTATGGAATTGCCCGATAGCGCTGCGGTAAATCTGGGTGTGGCGGCAATCGCTGCAAACCGCACCACCCAGCGTTTCAAGGGATTTGCCAATGCTGTGTTACGGCGCATTGGCCGGGAGAAAGAGGACCTGCTTCGTGAGGTAGCAGCGGGTGCACCGGTAATGCCGCCATGGCTGCGAAAGCAGGTGCGTACCGATTTTGGCAAGGAAAACCTTGAGCAAATAGAAGCAATGGTGAGGCTTGAACCATATCTTGATGTGAGCATGAAAGCTGGCCAATCGGTGAAAAACTGGGGTGAAACACTTGATGCGACACAACTGGTTACGGGCTCGTTGCGGCTGACTTCAAATTCGCCGGTACAAAAAATCGAAGGTTACAATCATGGTGTGTGGTGGGTGCAAAACGCGGCGGCAGCAATTGCTGCGCGATTGTTTGGTGATGTGAGCGGCAAGAGCATTGCAGATTTATGTGCAGCACCAGGTGGTAAAGCGGCACAGTTGGCTAGTGCAGGTGCAAATGTCACCGTCGTTGATAATTCAAAAGCACGTCTTGCGCGTCTGGTGGAAAATTTTGAACGCCTCGAACTGGAGGCGCAGGTAGTTTGCGCGGATGTGCTTGAATGGCAGGCAAAAACCCAATTTGATGGCGTTTTACTGGATGCGCCCTGCACTTCGACAGGCACAATGCGCCGACACCCTGATGTGATGTGGGCAAAAAATGCTGATGATGTTCTCAAGCTGGCGGCGCTGCAATATGCGATGTTACAAAAAGCGATAGATTTAACTATATCCGGCGGCACCATCATTTTTGCAACCTGCTCGATTGCCAAGGCTGAAGGGGAAGATGTGTTTGCCCGTATTCTCAAGGAGAATTCCAAAGTGGAATGTCTGCCAATAATAGCGAAAGAAGTTGGCGGGCTGGATGAAATTATCAATCGACAGGGGGCGGTACGATGTTTGCCTCACCACATGGCGCTTGAACCTCAGCGCCTTGGTGGATTGGATGGTTTTTTTGTGGGTCGATTACGCAAATTGTCGTAAATTCTGTGCAGGAACATTCTTTGTGACGTTATCAGAAGAATTCTATCTGTTATAAATGTAGAAATATCGATATGAATAATGACCATGATATCTGATCAGCCAAGAGCATTTGGACAATTGATTGCGGAAGGGGCTTCGCGTACCGCGCGGATATTCCGGCCGGATTTACTTTTGTCCTCTCTTACCCAAAGCACACCAAAAGAACTGGTGTTGGTGCCTCAGGATTTGCGCACCACCGATGCTTTGTTGGCGCAGGAATATTATAATGGCGTTTATTCTTTTGCCGAGCAGCGGGTGGACACCGGGGGAAAAAATCCCTTTCGCCTGGAAATCGAGGGCATCGACACCAGTATAAACTGGCAAAACCAACTGCACTCGTTTCGCTGGTTGAGGCATCTGAGCGCCTCACAAAATGCTATTTCCAACAGCCATGCCCAATCGCTGTTGCGAGACTGGATAGCTGAATGGGGAAAACCGCGGACCTCCATTGCCTGGCAACCGGAAATTGCCGCCCAAAGGCTGTTGTCATGGCTATATCATTCAGTAGTGATTGTCGATCAGGTGGATATTGGACTTTATAAGAAGTTTCTGAAATCCATTGGAGTGCATATCGGATATCTGAACAATAACCTTGCAACCACCACTGACGGGTTACCTAAATTACAGGTGCGACTGGCGCTGGCCTATGCAGCACTTTGCGTTCGCATGAATAGAAAACTTCAATCCACATCCGCCCGAAAACCACATGAAGCCCTGGGAAAAATTCTGTCCCAGCAGATTTTTGCGGATGGTGGTCATGTCTCACGATGTCCCTCGGTGCTACCCGAAATAATGGTAGATTTGCTGCCGCTGCGCCAGGCTTATGAACGGCTGGGAATCGCACCGCCTAACGAGTTGTTAAGTGCCATTGACCGCATGATGCCGGCAATTCGCTACTACCGGCATCGCGATGGTAATTTTGCGCGGTTTAACGGCGTTTCCTATTCCAGGCAGGATCTGATTTCTACGGTCCTTCGTTATGATGATGCCATGGGAGAACCTACCCAGGAAGCGACCCAATCAGGCTACCAGCGATTGACCGGTGGACCAACCACGGTGATCATTGATGTGGGAAAACCGCCCAAAGGCGAGAACTCAAACAAGGCCCATGCCGGGTGCCTGTCATTTGAAATGTCGTCACTGCGCACGTGTTTTATTACCAATTGTGGAGCGCCCGAACTGGGCAATGATAAGCTGATTGCTGCATCACGCTCGACTGCGGCCCACTCAACTGCGGTAATACATAACACCTCTTCGTGCAGGTTTCATCAGGGTGGAATATTCAAACATTTTCTTGGCGGCAGGGTGCTGGCTGGACCAAGCAGGGTAAGTTGCGAGCGCAAAGTCCTGAATGGTTACACGCAAATAATCGCGCGCCATGATGGATATTTGCGGCAGTTTGGGGTTTGGCACGAACGCATTATTCAGCTTTCTGATGACGGAAATTTACTGTTTGGTCGCGACCGGTTTTTTGCCAATGGCGGCAAGTCACCAAAGCATATGACGCGCGATGATTGCGCCATACGTTTTCATCTTCACCCATCAGTGAGCGCAAATATAGTGGATAATAGCGGAGCCATTGTAATTGCGGCAAGTGAAAACCAGAACTGGAAATTTTCTTGTGACGGCGGCAACATTGCATTGGAGGAGAGTATTTTCTTTGCCAATCCCGGAGGTTCGGCTGCGACATCGCAAATCGTCATCAATCTTAACCTTGCCGAATTAAACGAAGTTAACTGGCGCTTTGAACAGACTATCGGTACACGTTTTCAGTAATCTGTGAATTGTACGATTTGCCGCTGGCAACGCTGTTTGCCAAATTCTCTACCCGTGTTATCGCGCTGGCATCCCAACCTGTTTCCAGGATCAATTCCAAGATCAATCCCAGGATCAATCAATGACAATCGTCTCCAAGAATATAACGCCACCGGACAATATCAGAATTAAGCGGGCTTTGATTTCTGTGTTTGATAAATCCGGATTGGTTGAGATGGTAAAAGAACTGGTTGGGTATGGGGTTGAAATCATATCCACGGGAGGTTCAGCAAAAGCCCTGCTGGAGGCTGGGGTTGCTGTAGTTGATGTTTCGCAAATTACAGATTTTCCGGAAATCATGGATGGTCGGGTAAAAACACTTCACCCAGGAGTGCATGGGGGGTTGCTGGGCATTCGCGATGATGAAGGCCATCGTCAGGCGATGGAGCAAAACAATATTGTCGGCATTGATTTACTGGTTGGTAATCTCTACCCGTTTGAAAAAACCGTTGCCGGCGGTGCAGATTATGCAAACTGCGTTGAAAATATTGATATTGGCGGCCCGGCGATGATCCGCGCCGGGGCTAAAAACCATGCCTATGTCAGTGTTATCACCAGCCCTGATGATTACGCCGAATTACTGGCGGTGCTGAAATCGAATGATGGTGCAACAACCCTGAATTTTCGAAAAACAATGGCGGCGAAAGCATTTGGCGTTACCGCCTGTTATGATGCAGCCATATCAAACTGGTTCAGCAAAACGCTGGATATTGATGTGCCGGTGAACCGCGCCATTGGCGGCACCCTTTCTCAGGTGATGCGCTATGGTGAGAACCCACACCAAAATGCCGGATTTTACGTGTCTGGAGACGGGCGCCCGGGTGTTGCCACGGCGCGCCAGCTTCAGGGCAAACAACTATCCTACAACAATATCAACGATACCGATGCAGCGTTTGAGCTGATCAGTGAATTTGATCCTGAACTTTCAGCAGCGGTGGCGATTATCAAACATGCTAACCCCTGCGGGGTGGCGGCGGCGGGTAATCTGGCCATGGCTTACGAAAATGCACTGGCCTGCGATCCCGTTTCAGCCTTTGGCGGTATCATAGCGTTGAACCGGAAAATTGATGCAGATACGGCGAACAAGATGGTGCAGATTTTAACGGAAGTAATTATCGCACCGGATGCCAGCGATGAGGCTAAGGAAATTATTGCTGGCAAGAAGAACCTGCGCCTGTTGCTTACCGGCGCGCTGGCGGATGCAAACAGCCCGGGGATAACTGCCAAAACGGTTTCAGGCGGACTGCTGGTTCAATCTCGTGACAATGGCAATATTGATGATATCGAACTTAAAACAGTGACAAAGCGCAAACCCGGACCAGAGGAACTGGCCGATTTAAAATTCGCTTTCCGGGTGGCAAAGCATGTTAAATCAAATGCAATAATTTACGTCAAAGACCAGGCCACAGTGGGTGTTGGGGCCGGGCAGATGAGCCGGGTGGATTCTTCACGCATTGCAGCACGTAAAGCTATAGATGCCGCTGAAGCAGCTGGCCTTGAAAACCCCCTGACTATCGGATCAGTTGTCGCATCAGATGCATTTTTTCCTTTTGCTGATGGCCTGATTTCAGCGATTGAAGCGGGAGCAACGGCTGTCATCCAGCCCGGCGGTTCGATGCGGGATGAAGAAGTTATCGCCGCCGCCGATGAAGCGGGCATCGCCATGGTATTTACCGGCATGCGGCATTTTCGGCACTAATCAGTGCGCCATTGTCGCGAGTTGTTCAACTGATTTGCTTTTGTTGATATTGCCTGCAATAGCATTATCTCTGATGATTTTTGCTTGCCGCCGAGGATTAAATGCGCCCGATTTCCCAATTCCCCGCCCAAACTGCTGCCAACATCACCACGGTGCTGGCTGATATTGACGACACTTTAACCACCCAGGGTAAGTTGCCGGCAGCAGCCTACCGCGCACTCGAAGACCTCTACAATGCCGGGTTTCACATCGCCCCAATCACCGGGCGGCCGGCTGGCTGGTGTGATATGATTGCACGGTTCTGGCCCGTCAGCGGTGTGGTTGGTGAAAATGGCGCGTTTTATTTCGCCTATGATAGTTCTAACCGCAAAATGCGCCGCGAGTATTTTGCTGACCCTGAAACCCGGGCCGCTAACAAGCTCAAGCTGGCACTAATCCAAAAGCGGATTCTTAAAGAAGTGCCAGGCAGTGCCATTTCCGCTGATCAGCCTTACCGTGAGGCTGATCTGGCGGTGGATTTCTGCGAGGATATACCAGCGCTTGGCACCGATGCCATCAACAAAATTGTGAGAATTTTTGAAGAGGAAGGCGCCACTGCCAAACTATCCTCTATCCACGTCAACGGCTGGTTTGGCAATTACGATAAGCTGTCCATGTCACGCCTGTTTGTGGCTC
>JAKISV010000121.1 GCA_021648425.1 Rhizobiaceae bacterium | reverse complement strand
ACGCGAATGCCGCCGGCTCCTGAAACACAAGGCTTGCCCATACCACGCGCTACGACAGCGGCGTGAGAGGTCATACCACCGCGAGCAGTTAAAAGACCCTCAGCGGCGTGCATGCCCAAAATATCTTCAGGGCTGGTTTCCACACGCACCAGGATTGAAGGTTTATGTTCGTTTTTCAGCTGTTCAGCCTGAGCAGAGGAAAAAGTAATGCGGCCGGTGGCGGCACCTGGAGATGCAGGCAATCCGGTGGCGATAACATCGCGCTTGGCCGATGGAGCAATGGTGGGGTGCAGCAGTTGGTCAAGCGTGGCGGGGTCAATCTGGCAGATGGCCTCGTCTTTGGTGAGCAATCCTTCATTGGCCATTTCAACTGCGATGCGAAGTGCTGCTTTTGCGGTGCGTTTACCGGTTCTGGTCTGCAACATCCATAATTTGCCGCGCTCAACGGTAAATTCCAGATCCTGCATGGTTTTGAAATGGGTCTCGAGGCGAGAGGCAATGGCTTTGAATTCTTCAAAGGCTTCGGGCATCAGTTTTTCTAACGAAGGCTTGTCTGAGGCGGCGGCAATTCTGGCTTCTTCCGTAAGATTTTGCGGGGTGCGAATGCCAGCCACCACATCTTCACCCTGGGCATTGACCAGAAATTCGCCGTAGAGTTTGTTTTCACCAGTGGAAGGGTTGCGGGTAAAAGCAACGCCTGTGGCGGAAGAACGGCCCATATTACCAAACACCATTGCCTGGATATTCACTGCAGTTCCCCAATGTTCAGGGATATTGTGCAGGGAGCGATAAGCAATGGCGCGGCGGTTCATCCAGGAGGAAAATACCGCGCGAATGGCTCCCCACAATTGTTCATTGACATCCTGGGGGAAAGGTTTGCCATGTTCTTCTTCGACCAGCTGTTTATAACGCTCGATGACGGTGCGCCAGTTGTCGGCACTCAGATCAGTATCCTGCTCCAGTTCAAATCGCGCTTTGGCGTCGTCGAGAATTTCTTCAAAAAATGCATGGTCAACGCCCAGCACCACATCGCAATACATCTGGATAAAACGGCGATAGCTATCCAGAGCAAAACGCTCACTGCCAGCCTCAATTGCCAGGGCTTTGACGGTTTCATCATTGAGGCCAAGATTGAGTACCGTGTCCATCATGCCGGGCATGGAAGCGCGTGAACCGGAGCGGATGGCCAGTAATAGCGGATGATCACCATGGCCAAATGTACGCGATGCGGATTTGGAAATATTGGTGATTGCTTCGGCAACCTGCTGTTCAAGGGCCTGGGGGAGTGTGTGCTCGTTGGCATAATACCAGTTGGAAGCTTCAGTGGTAATGGTAAAACCCGGCGGCACAGGCAAACCAAGGGCGCTCATCTCAGCCAGGTTGGCACCTTTGCCGCCAAGCAGGGCAGCCATGCTGGCATCACCCTGGGCGCTGCCGTCGCCAAATATATATACCCAATTTTGCATTTATTCCCCGATTCCCAATGGGGCCACTTTCCTATCGATTACATGGTCTAAAACCGCTACACAATAGTGCATATGTCTTATTGTGCAGATAAGACTTGAATGTGGTGTCGAACCCCATAAATATCTGGTATCGTATCCTTCTAATATGAAACAAAGCGAGTAGTCCCATGGCCTATACAATAGACAGAATATTCAGTTCCGCCGATTTCGATGAAGTGGTTGAGCGCACTCGCACTGCGCTGGGTGATCAGGGCTTTGGCGTTCTCACCGAAATTGATGTGAAAGCGACAATGAAGAAGAAGATTGATGAGGATATGGATAATTACCTCATTTTAGGTGCCTGCAATCCGAAACTGGCCTGGGGGGCTATTGGTGTGGAACCTAAGGTAGGTTCGATGTTGCCGTGCAACGTGATTGTGCGTTCAATCGGCAATGGCGATGTGGAAGTAAGCGCGGTTGATCCGCAGGCTTCAATGCAGGGCATTGATAATCAGCAATTGGGCGAGATTGCCGGGCAGGTTAAAGGCATGTTGAAAACCGTCGTTGGCAATATATGAGCGAAGGCAATAACAAGACGATTGTTGTAACCGGCGCTACCAGCGGGCTTGGCCTGGCACTTGTCAGCCAGCTTAAAGACGCCGGATACAACGCTATTCTCACCGGGCGCAACGGCGAAAAAGTAACGATGCTGGCCGCCGAACTGGGTGTACCCGGCTATGTGCTTGACGTGGCTGACGGGCAGTCGATTGATACCGTTTGCAAGCAGATTGAAGACGAACAGGGGCAGGTCTGGGGACTGGTGAACAATGCGGGTATCTGGCTTGAGGGTGATTTTGAAAATTATACACCCGAAGAAATCCGCGCGGTGATGGAAACCAATACCACCGGCACCATGATGATGACCCACCAATTGCTGCCGGGCATGCTGGCGCGCAAACGCGGCACAATCGTCAATGTGATATCCACCGGCGCACTTTATACCCGCAAAATCATCAGCGTTTATTGCGCCAGCAAATGGGCAATTCGCGGTTTCACCGGAGCCCTGGAAGCCGAATGCGCACCCAAAGGCGTGCGGGTGATGGGGTTTTATCCCGGTAAAATTGCCAGCGATATGTATCAATCAGCGGGTATTGAACGCGACTTGGAAATGGCAATGACGCCTGAGCAGGGCGCGGCGATGATTATCAGGATGCTGGAAGATGAAGACATGGTGTGGTCGCAGGTGAGCGGGCGCGCGATACGCGATTATGTTTGAGGGGGGCAGTTGTCAAAGCTAGAGGAAATTGAAGAAATCCGCCGATTGGAAGAAAGCTTGTGGCAGGCGGAGTTTCGATACGACAACCAGAATATGGACAATATTCTTGCACCGGATTTTGTTGAATTTGGTCGCTCAGGCAAAATCTATTCGCGCTCAGAAATGTTTTTTGATTCCGGAACATCGGGCAATATTGAAGCAATGTTACCGCTACCCGGGTTTAAGGCCTGCCACATTGGCGATGGTGTTTTGCTGGTGACATATGTCAGTGAACTTGTTCGTGACGGGAAAACTTTACGGAGCAACCGCTCATCAATCTGGCGCCGTTCAAATGATGGCTGGCAGTTGCGTTTCCACCAGGGCACACCGGTGGATGGCTATATTGCTGTCAATGCAGGATAGACAAGTCAAAATATGGATGAAGTCAATAATTCTTGTCGATGTTTGAGGAGTAAGGGATACCGTCCCTTCGTCATCCTCGGGCTTGTCCCGTGGATCCAGCGCAACAATGTGGCGCAGCCTCAATTTGGAATTAGGTGCCTTCGGCGCATATGATGCTGGGTCCTCGGGTCAAGCCCGAGGATGACGAAGTGTGTAGTATAAATGTTTTTGTTCCAACAAGAGATCATCTGATTTTTGCATACATCCGGCAGTCCCTTGGTTCTGGCGATATATTTGGATGAACAAAGAAGCGGCGTAAAATGCCTTCGAAAACCATTCCTGCCTTTTCCATAACCCGTGTTGATGCGATGTTTTGCGCATCACAGAATGCGAACGCCCGGTAGATATGTTCTTGTGCCAGCGACCAGTCTACAAGAAAACGAAGGGCTTCGGTGGCGTAACCATTGTTCCAATATTGCTTCGCAATAACGTATCCAAAGCCTATGCGATTGGAATGGGTGTGCATGTGTATCATGCCAATTGGCTGGCCCGGATCAGACAGCAATTATATAATGTAAGGAAAGCCTGTTTTATCAGACCATTCATTGATGCAGGATTTCAAATGGGCTTTTGTTTCAGATGGGTTAGTATGAACTTTCCACCCCATGAAATGCGGTATCCTGGGATCTGAAGCGTAAGAATCAAAAAGCGGACGCGCATCCGTCATTTTCGGTTTGCGCAAAAGCAGTCGTTTTGTGGCGATCTTTTTAGGAGGATCAGAAATGACGTTGGTCATAGTTCTTCACTATAGGTCCCCCTACCCCGCCTCAACCAATTTCTCCGCCACATCCAGTTCAACCGATACCAACTGAGAAACCCCGCGTTCCGCCATTGTCACACCGAACAGGCGGTTCATGCGGGCCATGGTGATGGGGTTATGGGTGATGATTACGAATTTGGTGTCGGTGGTGGCGGACATTTCGTCCATCAGGTTGCAGAAGCGCTCGACATTGTGGTCGTCGAGGGGGGCGTCGACTTCGTCCAGGACGCAGATGGGGGCCGGGTTGGTGAGGAATACGGCGAAAATCAGCGCCAGGGCGGTGAGTGCCTGTTCGCCACCAGACAAAAGCGTCATGGTCTGGGGTTTTTTACCCGGTGGTCGGGCCATGATTTCAAGGCCTGCTTCCAGCGGGTCGTCTGATTCAATCAGTTGAAGTTCAGCATTGCCGCCGCCAAACAGGTGGGTAAACAGGCGTTTGAAATGCTCGTTGACATCGTCAAAGGCTTCCAGCAGCCGCTCGCGGCCTTCTTTGTTCAGGCTGGAAATGCCCTGGCGCAGGCGGCGAATGGCTTCGATTAAATCATCGCGCTCGGCAATAATAGTATCGTGTTTTTGCGCCAGTTCTTCTCGTTCGACCTCGGCGCGAAGGTTTACAGCGCCCAGGCGCTCACGTTCGCTTTTAAGTCTTTCAAGTTTGCGCTCGATCTGGGCGGCATCGGGGATTTTCGCATCTTCATCCAGCTGCGCCAGTTTTCTGGTTTCATGGGGCTGGCAGTCTAATTCTTCAACAATTCGTGCTTCAATATCACTGCGCCGCTCGACGTTGGCGTTTTTACGTTCTTCGGCACGGGCCGCATTTTCTCTGGCAACTGAAAGCGCATCCAGAGCTTTGGCAGCCAGCGCGTCCGCCTGAGCCAATTCATTTTCTGCAACAGCAAGATTGTCGGCAGCGGTTTTTCGCTCATTTTGGGCTGCTTCTATCTGGTTGGCGAGAGCGGCGCGCTTATTTTCTATTTCGCCTGGCGCATCGTCAATTTTGCCCAACTCATCGCGGGCAGCTTCGCTACGCTTTATCAGCTCAGACTTTTGCTTGTTAGCGCCCTGCAGGCGGGCATTCCAGCTTTCGCGCTCAGCAACGATTGACTGCAATCGACGGCCACGCGCTTCTGCTTCACGTGACATGCCTTCAGAAGCGGCGCGGGCTTCGGCCATTTGCGCGCGGTCTTCAGCAACACGGGTGCGAATTTTACCAAGTTCTTCTTCCAGCAGGCCCAAATCAGGTGTTAATTTTGCTGCTTCTTCAGCCTCATTGATCAAATGGGTGCATTCTTCGATTTCGCGGGTGAGGCGCAAATGGGATTCTTCAAGGACTGAGCGTCTTGAGGCAAACTGGCCCACGGCGCGCTCGGCTGATGCCAGTTTTTCGCGGGCATCAAGCAGTTGTTTTTGCAATGCGCGCCAATTGTCGCGTGTTTCGCGCTCGGAAATATGGGCCACTTCGCTGCGGGTTTTTAAAGAATTGAAATGGCCTTCAAGTTCGCGCAGTTTTTTAGTAGCCAGAATGGCTTCGCGGTCAAGTTCTGCAAGACGGTTTTTGCGCTCAAGTTTTTGGGCGGCGGGTGTGGATGCATCTGCCTTGGCGATATAACCATCCCAGCGCCAGATTTCACCGGATTTGGAAACCAGCACCTGTCCGGGATGTAAATATTTGTGTAGTTCCTCGCCGTCTTTTGGCCCAACCACTCCAACCTGGGCAAGTCTGCGGGCCAGTTCGCGTGGTGCTTTTACATATTTTGTCAACGGCTCGACAGCGGGGGGCAAAGGCGGGTCGCCGCTGCCCGGCTCGACCAGTCCCCAAAATACCGGGGCAGAACTATCGGTGGAGATATCAAGGTCTTCACCTAAAGCCGCGCCAAGTGCCATTTCATAGCCCGGCTCAACTTTGATATTATCGATGACGGCGGGGAACAGGTCCTGGCCTTCCGCATTGATAATTTTGGCAAGCGTTCTGGCTTCGGTTTCAATGCGGTCCAATTCGCTTTGTGCAACTGTCAGGGGATTGCGCGAATCATGTTCGGCTTTCAACGATTGGCGGGCATATTCTTCTGCATCGAGTGCAAGTTTTTCCGCTTTGTTGTTTTCAAGTTCAAGCTGTTCGACGTTTTTTTGATGTTCGCGGGGGCCGGAGAGCCTGGTAATGCGCGCCAATAATTCTTCCAGCTGAGCGGTTGCGTCATTAAATTCGTTTTCAAGGCGTGTTTTGCGCTCAAGCAGGGTTTGCAGGTTGGTTTCAAGCTGGTGGTTTGAGGCAGTCTCACGGGCGAGCTTCGCCGTCAGTTCGCTGAATTCGCTTTCACTTTTGCCAAGACTGGTTGAAGCTTTGTTCAGGGCTTGTTTGATTTTTTCTTCGGCTGACTGAACATTTGCACTGGCTTTTGAGAGCTCTTTTTCTTCGCTATCAAGATTTTCCAACTGGCTGGCATGGTCATCGGCGGCGCGTTGCTCGCGGGCAATATCAGTTGTTAGCTGTTCAATGCGTTGTTCCAGCTCTTGTTTGCGGCTGGATATGCGCGCCACTTCCTCGTCAATCTGGTTACGCGCGATGGTAAGGCGTTGCAGGGTGGCGGCGGCGGCGGCTTCCTTGTTTCGAAGCTCCGGCAGTTTATGGGCGATTATCGCTTGTTGTTTGCTGGTCTCAGCCTGGCTTTGAGCGCTTGTGCCTACCTGGGAAACTGCCTGGTTATGTTCAGAGGTGGCTGTTGCCTCCGCATCTTTAGCGATGGTCCAGCGCAGGTGAAACAACAAGGCTTCCGTCTTGCGGATATCGCCTGCGATGTTGCGATAGCGGTTGGCCTGACGTGCCTGACGTTTGAGGCTTTCAAGTTGGGTTTCCAACTGGCCGATAACGTCTTCCAGACGCTCAAGATTATTGTCGGCAGCACGAAGGCGCAATTCCGCTTCATGGCGGCGCGAATGGAGGCCTGATATGCCTGCGGCCTCTTCAAGCAAAGCGCGTCTGGCGGTTGGTTTTGCCGAAATCAGTTCGCCAATACGCCCCTGGCCCACCATCGAGGGGGAGCGTGCGCCGGTGGAAGCATCGGCAAATAATAATTGCACGTCTTTGGCACGAACATCGGCGCCATTGATGCGGTTGCCGGTGCCATGGACTACCACCTCGAAGAAGCCCAGATCGCCCGCGCTGTCCTTAACCAGGCCCAAACCTCCTACATCGTCACCGACGCCAGCAAATTCGACCGCCGGGCGCTGGTCCAAGTCTGCAACTTCGAAGGTTTCAGCGGCCTGATAACCAACGCCACCCCCTCAGCGGCAATCAGTGAGCAGTTAAGTGAAGGTGGCGTTGAGGTTGAAGTGGTTTAGCTGTTGTTCCACCTCTTAAATTCTAGCAAAAGACTCTAAAAACACTCAGCAGTGACCTCATCAAATCTTCTTAATCATCCTTTGATTTTTTGCATTTCGTCCAACTCAGTTGGATCACTTAATAATGCTTTCACAAAATGATACGGCGGTAGTCCATTATTGCTTAATCCAATATCTTCTCGAAATGCCCGATAAAGGTCATCGACTGACTTGAACATCAACAAATTATCTGATTTTGATCCTGATCCTGAATTAGATTCGAATGCCGCTTGGGCCAAAAGGACATCGGGCGAGCCCCAAAGTGCAATGTCCATTTTGAATGAAACGATATAATCGATTAACTCTTGCTCCTCAGGCGCACTTAAACTAATTTTATCATTCTGTCCGGCAATCATGCGAGTCAACATATCGATATAACCTTGGTATATTTCTACCTTTCTTTCACGGTGCGCTTCCTGTATTTCTCAAAGCTTGATTTGCCTTTGAGTTACTAGTACAGCCGCTATAGCTGTGAGAATCGTAAACATCCCACCAATTATGGCAGAAGATACTTTCGCGTCTGCCTCTCTCAAACGGTCTATAAAGAAAGAGATACTCACCCAACCTATAGTGAGTATTACAACTACAAAGAATCCGATCAACGTAATTGTTTTCCAGTCAGTACTATTTTTCATTGATGCCCTCGTAGCCAGTTGCAAGTCAATATTTATGCCAAACTACTAACAATTTTTGATTTAGGCAAACTTGGCAATTACCTTAAAACACCGACTATGCTTCCACCCCCAAATGCTTTCTGTCAATTTAATGCTAGTCTGTTAATACCCATCTTTCGAACTCTTCCTCGGGCTCGACCCGGGGGTCCAATGCCGGTTAATCCAGCCCTGACATCAGAGAATTCATAAAAATACCAGTGGCATTGGATCGCCGGGTCGAGCCCGACGAAGAAACAAAGACCTGATTACTCAGCCAATTCTGCCAATAATTCCTCAAGCCTCATCCCATCCGCCCGCAATGCCTTCAGCGACTTATCGCCCTCACTTTTTGCCAACTTGCGGCCCAGATCACCCTCCACCAACTCGTGATGCTGATAGTCAGGGGTTGGCAGGTCCAGAAGCTTTTGCAGCAGGATGTGGATGGCGGTGGCGGCAAACATGTCCATGCCGCGGGTAACATGGGTGATACCCTGCAAGGCATCATCGACCACTACGGACAAGTGATAGGAAGTCGGGATGTCCTTGCGCACCAGCACCACATCACCCCAGTTTTCAAGATCAGCATAGTCGCGCCCGACTTTGCCAACCATCGCAATGGCGCGGGCCATATCCAGCCGCAGGGAGAATTTTTCGCCACTTGCCTTTTTCAGCTGCACCTCTTGCAAACTTAGATGTCGACAGGTGCCAGGGTATCGCACTGCGCCATCAGGGTCCTTTTGCCCATCACTGGCATCGACAATCTGCTTGCGGCTGCAAAAGCATGG
>JAKISV010000120.1 GCA_021648425.1 Rhizobiaceae bacterium | reverse complement strand
TAAGCCTTCCCCCAGTTTTTCCTGACTAAATCCCTGCATGGTTCGACGCAATCGAACTCTGCTACCGACGTGAACGTCAATCGGGTTAGGTTTCTTTTTTATTGCGGCCATATTATTCACTTTTACCTTTCGGCGTGTAGGTTTTGAAAAACCTGGAATCCCCCTGGTTTTCCTGTGTGGGTTTTGTAAAACCTGCCAATCCTAGTGTGGGCTATGATTGTGTGAAGGAGCGCTTGACAGTTAGGATACAAATGCGCGGCTCCACCAGCAAGTTGGAAGATAATGGCCGTTTTAGAAGCATTGTGCAATGGCAATGTGGATTGTTAGTATACAAACGAATTATTGTTGTTAAATCAACAGGTTCGCCGCCGAATGGAGATCAGTAGCAGGCCACCGACAATCAGAAAAAAACCAAGATTGCGATATAGCGCAAAATATGTCGTTGGGGCAGGCAATGGTAATTTCGCGTCAAGTTTTCCACGCTCACCCAAGGGCAGAATACCAAAATTCCGGCCGTAGGGGCCTGATACTGAAGAGATGCCGCTATTGGCGGCCCGCACAACCGGCAGGCCTTCCTCAACCCCGCGAATAACAGCCTGACGCTGATGCTGGTAGGGGCCTGGCGTATTTCCAAACCAGGCATCGTTTGTAACATTTACAATCCAACTGGGATCAGGCGAATTTGACTTTATATTGTTGTCTACAGGTCGGATTTGCCCGGGAAAGATAATTTCATAACATATCAGGGGCAGGAAACTGCCGGCGGTTTTGGTTGATAAAATCTGGCGTTTTGTTGCCGGTGTAAATCCGCCGTCAATACCGGTTAACTGTTGCAGCCCGATAGTTTCCGCCAGTTCCTGAAAAGGCAGATATTCGCCAAACGGCACCAAATGCAATTTATCAGCAGCAGCAGTGATTTCACCCTTGTCATTGATAACGTAGACCGAATTAAACACTCTGAACTCGTTTTTACCCTGGTTACCGGCTTCAACCCGCATTGCTCCGGTTATCAGATAGCTCTTTTCCGGCAGCATATTTCCAATTGCCGCCAGGGCATCTCTTCTTTGTGTGAGAACGAACGGGAAAGCTGATTCTGGCCAGATAAAGTGGGTGATATCGCCATTGGCCGAGTCTGAAAGTGAAATATAGGAATTGAATATCTCGCTTTCTTTTTCCGGCAGCCATTTTTCGTTTTGTGCGATGGCGGGCTGAACAAGGCGCAATTTTACACCCTCCACAAATTCTGTCGGGTTTTGCTGAAGCCGCCAATAACCAAACCCGACATGAGCAACTACAAGAGTGAGTGAAACCGCTAAAAGTGCCCTCATTCGGCGCGGTTTTTTGCCGGAACCCGGTGCAAATATCGCCGGCGTTGCAAATACCAGTCTTGCCAAAGGCGTAATACCATACAGGCCCAGTACGGATACGCTTTGCATCATTATTTCATTAGACAAGGCTGCATAACCAACTGAATTCCAGGGAAAGCCGGTAAATAACGTTCCACGCAAATATTCGGCCAGGCCCAGGCAGGCGGCGAGAAGGACAATACGGCGCCAGTCGTCGCTCCAGAACATGCGCGCAATTGCAATTGCTATTGCCCAGTATAAGGCAAGAAAGGCTGGAAGGCCCAGCACTGCAAAAGGCACCAGCCAGGCGAATGTGTCCGCTTCAACCAGTAATGCTGCTCCAATCCACCATAATCCCGCAAGAAAAAATCCAAATGCAAACCACCAACCGGTTACAAATGATGGTTTAAGACGCGCATAAAAACCGTGCCCGGGATCGGCCGCTGTCCCGTCTATCAACCAGACAAGTACGGGAAATGTTGCAAATAGCAGCCAGAACATGTCGAGAGGCGCCATTGCCAGAGAAGATATGCCCCCGGCGGCAAACGCCAACATGGCGCGTTTCCACCCCCATTGAAGAATGAAAAATCCGGATAATTTTTCTATAGCTGAGCTTTCGGCCACGAATCACCTGTGAAGTCTGGTTGATGAGGGATAGCGCGCGGCGGGAAATGGTCAAGCGCCAATAAGCGCTCTAAGAAACACGTTTGCGTTTACCCGAACGCTCCAGCTCGATCTTTTTGATACGTCGCGGGTCGGCGTCAATGACGCGAAATTCAAACCCGAGGGCTTCAATCACTTCGCCGCGCACCGGTACTCTGCCGATAATTGCAAATATCAATCCGCCGATTGTTTCAACATCTTCGCCAGTTTCACCAATCTGAAAATCATCGCCAACTCTAAGGGCAATATCATCAAGTTCGGCTCTTGCATCACAAACAAAAATCCCATCGGCTGTTTCAACAATGAGATCGCCATCATCATCATCATGTTCATCTTCAATATCACCAACAACCACTTCAACCAGATCTTCCAGAGAAACCAGGCCATCTGTACCGCCATATTCATCGATAACCAGGGCGATTTGTATACGCGTTGCCTGCATCTTTCTCATCAGGTCTGAGGCGGCCATAGAGGGCGGGACAAACAAAATTTCGCGCAGCAGATTGAGGCTGCGCAGTGGCTTGGAAAGGGAGACGTTTTTCAAATCAAGATCGGCAGGCAAGGGCCTTTTACGCGATGCTGATTGTGATTTACTCTGGCTTGCAGTCTGTGTGATATAGGTGACTACATCGCGAATATGAACCATTCCACGCGGGTCATCGAGTGTTTCAGCATAAACGGGCAGGCGTGAATGGCCGGTTTCCTCAAAGGCCCGCAGCAATTCACCCAGTTTGGTATTGATTTCTATTGCTTCCAATTCAGCGCGCGGGGTCATTACATCTTCAACACGGATGTGCTGCAAGCGCAGCACATTGTTAAGCATGGTTTTTTCTTCAGAGGTAAAGCCATCTGCCTGAACTTCACTTTCCGCCAGCACGTCGGCCAGATCTTCGCGGACCTGGGTAGCATCAACCTTGCCGCTACGAAACAGGCGTTGAACCCTACCCAATATTGTTGGGCGTCTGGTACCATTGAGATTGCGGCCATTGCCGGAATCGCTGTTATTTTTGGAAGTGTCCGCTGAGGATGGCTGGAGCAACATGTTATCGCTGCCAGCCTTGATCTTTATCGCGGGGTCGGGGTCGTTCATTTTGTTGTTTGCGTCAGGGTCGATCGAATTATGCATTCCCATAGGGGTCTGCAATTCCAAGACTGCCCAACGCTTCTTTCTCCAAAGTTTCCATTATTGTGGCATTATCATCTTCAAGGTGATCATAACCGAAAAGATGTAAAAATCCATGAATCATCAAATGAATCAAGTGGTGTTCGAATTTCTTGTTATCAAGAGCCGCTTCTTCTTTTATTTTTTGCAGGGAAAAAGCAATATCCCCCAGCATTTCAGCTTCCGGTCCATCAGGCAAACTGTGCGCAACAGGAAAAGACAGGACATTGGTTGGTTTGTTTTGTTGGCGAAACTTTTTATTCAGGGCGGTGATTTCTTCATCATCGCAAAACAGCAGGCTCAGCTGTGCATCGGCTGGATAGTTCAGTTTCGCAATTTTGGTGATTGCAGAAATCGCTTCGCCCGCCAGTTTGTGTAATTCCTCAATTGGCGGCCAGCCTTCGCAGGCTATATTCAACTCAATTACCGGACTGGTTTTCACTTGCCCGCTGCCTGCACATTTGAGCTGGATTTATCATAGGCATCAACTATTTTTGCCACCAGGTGATGGCGCACCACATCTGCTGAGGTGAACCTTATCTGTTCAATGCCATTGACCTGGCGCAAGATATCCAATGCCTCCACCAGGCCGGATTTTTCCCCTCTGGGCAAATCTATCTGGCTTGGGTCGCCGGTGACTATCATGCAGGAATTTTCGCCAAGGCGGGTCAGGAACATTTTCATCTGCATGGTGGTTGAATTCTGGGCCTCATCCAGGATAATCGCCGAATTCGCCAGGGTGCGTCCGCGCATAAATGCCAGGGGTGCAATTTCAATTGCGCCCGATGTGATTGCCCGTTCCACTTTCTCACCGGGCATCATGTCATAAAGCGCATCATAGAGCGGGCGCAGATAAGGGTCGACTTTTTCTTTCATGTCGCCGGGCAAAAACCCCAGCCGCTCACCTGCTTCCACTGCCGGGCGTGACAAAATTATTCGGTCGATTGCCCCCTGCTCCAACAGTGATGCAGCGTGGGCAACGGCAAGATAAGTTTTTCCGGTGCCAGCGGGGCCGATACCAAATACCAGCTCGGTATTTTTCATCGCGCGGATATAAGCATCCTGCATAGGCGTGCGGGCCTGAACATTCTTTTTGTGGGTTGAAATGCGCGCAGCACTGCCGGATTTTGGTGCAGTTGAGGTTTTTGTACTGCCGGATTTCGCTGTTGATTTTTGCGGTGCTGCCATGCGAATTGCTCCATCTACTTCACCGGCATCGATATTTTCACCCGATTGCAGTTTGGCATATAATTGCTCAAGGGCCGTCCTGGCGCGCGCCACAGCGGTGGTTTCTCCACGCAGATCGACCTTGTTGCCGCGTGCAATCGCGTCAATACCGAGTTTTTGCTCAATCAGAGCCAGGTGTTCATCAAATTTTCCGAATAAAACCGCAACATATTTATTGTCGTCAAAGGACAATACAATATGATCGGTGTCTGGAGTATTTTGTTGCGAATTTCTGCCGGAATGGGATTTGATATTTTCGTGCTTGTTCAACAAATTCTCCGTAAAAATCTATATCACCTCACCAACAAGACTGTTGGGGCTGCCTTCGATAATCCTGACCGGCAGGATATCACCAATTTTGCCAACGCTATCGTTTAGTATCACCGATTGCAACCAGGGTGAGCGGGCTATCAGCTGATCTGGTTTCTTGCCTGGTTTCTCCAGCAACACATCCATCTGTTTTCCAACGCAGTTTTGATTGAAGGCATACTGCTGTTGATTGAGCAATGCCTGCAATTCCTGCAGGCGGGCTGAGGCTATTTCTTTTGGTACGGTTTCTTTCAACAGTGCACCGGGAGTGCCGGGTCTGGGGCTATAACAAAACGAGAAGGCGGAGGCGTAATTCACTTCATTGATGAGAGAAAGAGTTTGATTGAAATCTTCATCGCTCTCACCGGGAAAACCAACAATAAAATCTCCTGATATGGCGATATCAGGGCGTACGTTTCTGAAGCGCTCAATGGCTCGCAAATAGTCATCTGCCGTATGATGGCGGTTCATGGCTTTCAAGATTCGGTCAGAACCCGATTGCACCGGCAGATGCAGATAAGGCATCAAAATCTCAAGGTCGCGGTGAGCGGCAAGCAGGCTGTCTTCATCATCGCGCGACATATCGATTGGATGAGAGGTGGTATAACGCAGGCGCTGAAGGCCATCGAGTTTGGCCAGTTTGAATAACAGTTCACCCAAACCCCACTCCCGGCCATCAGGTCCTTCGCCGTGCCACGCATTGACGTTCTGGCCAAGCAAAGTGATTTCGCGAACACCTGCCTGAGTAAGGCGCCGGGCTTCTTCAACTATCCGGGAAACCGGGCGCGATTGTTCCGAGCCTCTTGTGTAGGGAACAACGCAGAACGTACAAAATTTGTCGCAACCTTCCTGAATGGTGAGGAATGCGGTTACCCCGCGACTGATCACCTGGGCGCGTTGTGGTTTTGGCAGATGCTCAAACTTGTCTTCTGTTGCATAATCAGTATCCACCACCCGTTCGCCTGAAAGTGCACGCGCAACGATTTGCGGCAGGCGGTGATAAGTTTGCGGCCCAACCACCAGATCGACGGCTTTGGCGCGGTGCAGAATTTCTTTTCCTTCGGCCTGTGCAACGCAGCCGGTTACACCAATGGTGAGACGCCTGCCATCGGCTTCATTCTTCTCTTTGATTTTACGAATGCGCCCGATATCGGAATAGACTTTTTCGGCGGCCTTTTCACGAATATGGCAGGTATTGAGCAGAACCAGTTCCGCCTCTTCGATGTTTTTTGTTACCTGATAACCATCCCCAGCCAGCGCATCGCCCATGCGTTCAGAATCATAGACATTCATCTGACAGCCATAGGTTTTGATAAACACTTTGCGGGTGTTGGCGGTGCGCTGTGTTTTTTGGGTTGTTGGTAACGTCACTTCGTTCATCGGTTGTCCTGTTCACTGCGCGTTTTAGAGCGTTTGGTAGGTCCTATATCACCTCTCAACGCTTTGCCAAACATCTTGGACACTTGAATATTGGCGGCCTTAGTCAATGCCTTGCGGTTAGTAGTAGCAGAAAACTCCAGTGGCTCTCCTAACATGACATCAACGTCAAATGCTGAATTTTTCAAAAAGCCTAACAAATGCGGCATCAGTCCAACATCTCCGGGCCAGGAAGCCAGTGGCTGATAACGCCTTCCCAGGGGGATGCCATGCAAGCGGGTATAGGTGATTGCTACGGGTTGCACCATGACATGGTCAATATGCGATTGTTTGATAGCATATTGGGCGGCACCCAGAAGAGAGCTGTTAAAGTCCAGTATCTTATTGCCATCACTGGTGGTGCCTTCAGCAAATAACACCATGACATCACCATGCAGCAGCCGGTTGGCGATGGTATCTGCCTGAATGGCGGCGTGACGGCGGTTGTTTCGATCGATAAAAACAGTTCCCTGCAACCTTGCCAGCTTGTTGATTACCGGCCAGGAATTGATTTCGGATTTGGCGATGAAGCAGATTTCCTTGAGCGAACCCATCACCAGAATATCAACCCAGGAAACATGGTTGGAAACCAGCAGCAATGGATGGGCGGTGCTGAAATCGCCGTGAATATTTACCCGTACACCAATGATACGCAGCAATAACCGGTTGAGCAGGCGGGGAATTTTCTGGGATGATTTCAATCGAAATAACCGGGCGACCCAGGTGGCGAATGCAAGAACTGCGGTTACCAGCAACATGAGAACAAGTCTGATTACCAGAACCAAACCGGCGATCATTCAGGCTCCTCACTGTCGCTGGTCTTACTACCCTCAATCGGCACGCCGTAGAGTTCCAGGCGATGGTCAACCAGTTTGAAGCCAAGTTTGCGAGCGATTTCCACTTGCAGTTTTTCGATTTCTTCGCTGGTAAATTCGATCACCTTGCCGGATTTCAAATCAATCAGGTGATCGTGATGGTCTTCAGGGGCCGGTTCATAGCGTGAGCGGCCATCGCGAAAATCGTGGCGTTCGATAATATCGAATTCTTCCAACAGCTTTACAGTTCGATAGACCGTGGCAATCGAGATTTTTTCATCGATGGCCACTGAGCGGCGATAAAGTTCTTCAACATCGGGATGGTCGAAAGCGCGATCAAGCACCTGAGCAATCACCCGGCGCTGGCCGGTCATGCGAAGGCCCTTTTGCATGCAAAGTTCTTCAATAGTTGAAGTGTTCATTTTGTCTGTTTCCACCCGATAGCCACTGCGGAACTTGTCTAGCGAAGTTCAAGTTGCATGACAAGCGCATTGGCTTTTGATTGCTCACCTTCATCCTCAGGGGGGGTAGCGCTGGAATAGTAGCTTTTGCGTTGGGAAACCTGCTTGAACTTCAGGGATTGGTAGAGCTTTAATGCGGCCAGGTTATACTCGCTGACTTCCAGAAAAAACTGCCCGATGCGCTCTTTGTGAAGCTGTCTGATGGCCTGCTCCATCAATGCGCGGGCCATGCCTCGTTTGCGAAAACCCGGGTCGATGGCAATAGTCAAAACCTCGCTTTGCCCGGCCAGTGTTCGCATGATCATAAATCCTTTGGGGCCAGTTGCGCCCTCGCCTGGAATATTGGCCGTCAGACAGTTTACCCCTTTGCCCGCGAGCGTGGTGGCGATATCATCTTCACTCCAGCCATGGTCAAATCCACGGGCATGAATATCGGCAAGTTTAGGGTAATCCTCATTTCGTGCCTCACTGATGTGGAACTGATTTTTACCAAACAGTTTCATCGCGGCACATCTGTATTTTCAATATCGCAACGCGGCACCGCAAAACCATCTTGTATTTTTGCATCTGCTGCGCGCAAATATAATGGCTGGGGCCTGGAATCGGGTACAGGCTTCTCAGCACCAAGGGCGGCGATAATTTCGATGGGCGCGGTTGCCTTATCATGAATGATTACCGGTTTGCGGTCAGGCTTTTTATAAAGGACATATTCAGCAGCCCCCGAACCACACAGCGCGCTATCTTCAATTTCCAGATCTTTAATTGCTGAAACAACCGGTTTTTGCACCGGTAATGCGTTGTTGAACTGCTGGAAATAGACTTCGTTTCTGCGAGCGTCCACAATTACGGAAACAAGCTTGTTACCGACAGGCATATTGTCAAATTGCATGGCATAGCGCGCGCAGGCTTCCAGATTTGATACACCTATTACCGGTTTTGAAAGGGCAACCCCAATGGCGCGTGCTGTCGCCAGGCCCACCCGAACGCCGGTGAAACTTCCCGGGCCAATTGTACTGACTATTTGTTCGATATCCCGGTAGCCCGCATTGGCCTGCTTCATGCACTGGTCAATAATATCCAGCAGCATTTCCGCATGGCCGCGCCCGATATCTTCGTTGACGCTGGCCAATATCTCTCCGGAATTGACATCACTCAATGCTGCAGCACAATAATTGGCTGCGGTATCAATGGAAAGTGCAATCATCGATTTTTGAATACCCGGCCAAAATTTGCTCTAGAGCGCTTTTCGTTCATATTGAATCACTTGACCGGTTTTTCGCAGTTACTGGCAAGGCATGATTTACGCCTTGGTCTGGTTGACCACAAGTAAATCATAACGCAGTCCA
>JAKISV010000119.1 GCA_021648425.1 Rhizobiaceae bacterium | reverse complement strand
CTTTGAGTGACGCCAATATTATGCTCGAGCGGCGCGTTGCTGAGCGAACAGGTGAATTGACAGCACTCAATAAACGACTGGCCAAGGCAACAAAGATTGCAGATCAGGCCAATTTGGACAAAACCAGATTTCTGGCAGCTGCCGGACACGACATCCTGCAACCACTAAACGCCGCGCGTTTATATTCCTCGACGCTGATAGAAAGACTGGACAATGAACGTAATCGCGAATTCGCCCAAAGCGTAAACCAGTCCCTTGATTCTGTAGAAGACATATTGGGGGCTGTGCTGGCAATATCACATCTGGATTCTTCGCACGATGAAGTCAAACTAAGTGCCTCCAGCCTTAACAGGATATTTGAACAGCTGAAAATCGAATTCAGGCCAATTGCTGAGAAAGAAAATGTCGAGCTGATATTTGTAAACACCTCCGCAGTTGTAAAAACCGATGCGTCACTGCTTAAACGCCTTCTTCAAAACCTGATTTCCAATGCTTTGAAATATACGAATGAAGGTAAAGTGCTGGTTGGCTGCCGCAGAAAAGGGGATGAAATCTGCATTGAGGTGATAGATACCGGAATTGGTATTGCAGCCAAAGATCAACCATTGATATTCAAGGAGTTCAAGCGGCTGAAAACCTCCATCAATAAAGTGCCGGGTCTTGGCCTGGGCCTGTCGATTGTTGAGCGTATATCCAGGCGGCTTGGACATAAAGTTGAAGTTATTTCAGAGCCCAACAAAGGCACAAGGTTCAAAGTCAGTGTAAAACGGGCAAAAGGCGCTGTCACTGAACTATACCAAACAAGGCGGATCGGAACGACGACCAGCAATATTACGCCTGGAACGAAAGTATTGTGCGTGGATAATGATGCAGATGTGTTGAGCGGGTTATCCAGCCTGTTGCAACAATGGGATTGTAAAGTAACAATGGCGACTTCTTCCAGTGAAGCGATGGCATTAATTGAAAGTCAAAAGCTGCAACCCGACATTATCTTAATGGACTACCATTTGAATGAAGAAAACGGCATTGATGCCATTATTAAACTTCGCGAGAAACTGGGTTCAAATCTTGCAGCAGTACTGGTAACCGCCGAACGCTCGAATGCCGTTAAACACGAAGCCGAAAGACTGGGCCTCACATTCATCAACAAGCCGGTTAAACCAGCCGCATTGCGATCTATATTGGCAAGTGCTCGTAATCTCACCGAGGCGGCGGAATAGTCAGTTTATTTATTCGCTATGCTGTCAACAGCCTGCAAACCCTGACCGGCAGCACCAACAGCGCCGATGATTTTTGAGAGTTGAATAACGGCTTGCGTGCGGCTGTCGACATCCAGTTTTAGTAATACCGCTGAGACATGGGCTTTTACCGTGGCTTCAGATACTCCCAGATTGTAGGCAATCTGCTTGTTCAACAATCCATCGCCAATCATATTCAGTACCCTGTTCTGCTGGGGGGTAAGCGAAGATATTCTGACTAGAATCGCAGATATTTCGTCATCATCCTGACTGTCGATGTCAATATGAGGCGGCAACCAGATATTACCGGCCATGACTTCACCGATGGCCTCACAGATTTGTTCACTTGACGAAGATTTTGGAATAAACCCCGAGGCTCCCAAATCAAGTGATCGGCGGATGGTTGCGGCATCATCGCTCGCTGACACCATAATTACCGGTAATGCCGGGTGTTCATTTCGTAATCTGATCAACCCCACAAACCCGCTGACCCCGGGCATTGTCAAGTCGAGAAGAAGCAGGTCAGCATCGGTGTTATCGCGGATGATTTCTTCCACTTCGATAAAATCACCTGCCATGATAATGCGGGTATTTGGCATCTGACTCTCAACTGCATGGCGCATCGCATCGCGAAACAGCGGATGGTCATCGGCAATTAAAATGGTGAGTTGTTGTGCGCGGGGGAGGCTGACTTCAGTCATCGTATTTTATTACCGTGAAATCTGGAATCAAACTGCAAAGGAAAATAATCTGCCCTGCCGGTATTTTATCCATGCTACAGCCCTGTTAAAAAGATTAAAATTGTTATACTTCAACTGGCAACGAATATACACTGTTTACCAGCACAAATATTAATGTGCAAAAAAGGTATGCACCCTTTATTGGATATCGAGCAGAAAATTATGTTTACGATGTTTCGATTGGCTATCAAAAAATACCAACCTGGGTTAGCCAAAACACTTTTGATATCGTCAATTGTTTATTGTGTCATAGGCGGCGCTACTCTTTATTTCATTTTGTACTACGGAACTTATCCTGTGCTTGGTATCCCGGTGCAAATGTTGTTGGCTACAATTGGTTTGCCTGTATTATTGATTGCTCTAATTTTCAATATTGCAACAAAAATTGACAAACATGCCTGGTCAAATGATGGGGATACATAGTCGTTTGACCTCTTTTAAAGGCGAAAATGCCCGTCAGGGCTCATTAAAGCAGAATCACGGCACTTCCATTCTGCTGGGAGTTTTTGTTGTAATTTCCGCTGTCTATTTGTTGTTGGTAAATGTTCTGGGGAAAATAGGCCTGAGTGAATCGAGCGTATATGGTATGGTTGTTGGTATTCCCATTGCTGTATTTTTTGTTACCGGCTTTGCAACACGAACATTGGGACCCGGCAATTCCACCGCACCAAAAAACTTAGGCGGACTTGGCCATTTTCAAAATGCCAGCGGCTCATTTGGTGCTGTTCATAACGCTATGGCCGGGGCGGCTGAGTGGTTCAGCGTGTTTTTTGTTATTGGTATCATTGCCGCATTCACCGCGACTAATCATGATGGGTTAGCGCTGACAATTGGTGCGTTTCTTGGGTTTGCGTTTGTTAGCATTGCCATTTTGCCCAAATTTTCCGGACAACTTCCGACCTCGTTTGCCAGTGCAATCTATTTAAAAGTCTCAGATACAAGGCCAGGGGGGAATGTTTTGCGTTTAGCCATTGCCTTCGTGATCATATTAAGCGCAATAGCTTTTTTGACAGCCCAGATTGAAGCGGGTAGCCGTATTATCAATCTGTATTTTCCTTTGCCGCCCACTTGGGCGGCAATATTGCTGGTTTTGCCTGTGCTGGTAACCATACTGGCTGGTGGTATGCGCGGTTTAACTATCGCTAATATGATGCTCTATTTTATTATTGGGGCAACAATCTTACTGCCCGCTATATGGTTATCCATGCGTATCACAGGAAATCCGGTGCCCCAGTTCAGTTTTGGTGGAGGTGCGCTTCAGCCAATTCAACAGCTGGAACAACAGTTGGCTCAGTCGGCAGATGGTACAATAAACACAGTCTTTGAGCATGGTAATTTTGTTGCCATATCAGGCACCGTGAACTTTATTACCACCTTGTTGGTGATGCTGGCGGGAACTGCTGCATTACCGCTGTTATACAGCCGGGTAAGTTGTGTTGCCAATGCGGCTACACGCATTCGCTCGGTTGGCTGGATATTCATTCTGGTGGCGGTGGTTTTATCAGCAATGCCGGCCTTTGTAAGCTTTATGAAATTTGAGTATTATCGCAGCCTTGTCGGCCTGCCGGTCAATCAGCTGGGTGAAAATGTCGGCTGGTTGATGAAATGGGCCGTTATTGATGGTGGCCGTCATGCGCTTGTGTGCGGCAGTCCTGCTGTCGACTTACCATCAATTATTGCCGCCTGCGGCAATAATCCCGACTATGTTTTGATGCCAAATGATTTACAGTTCAGTGCTGTGATGACATTGCTTGGGGCGGGTGAAGTTGCCGGTATGCCCGTGATATTTTCTGCGCTGATTTATGCCGGTGCTTTAAGTGCTTCAGCGACAACAGCGGGCATCGCGATGATGGTTATTATCAATACAGCAACCAGTGACCTGATTTTCAAACGTTCAAACCAGCCCGTAAATGACACTGGCCTGACTGCACAAGCACCAATCGCGCGACGGCTGTTTATCTCCCGCCTGCTGTTGATTGGTATTGTCGTGATTGGGATATGGCTCTCCCAGACATTGCCGGTGCCAACAACGGATTTTTCTTTGTGGGCCTTTGCTATCGCGGCCGGAGCGATATTCCCGGTATTGCTACTGGCAATATGGTGGAAATCCCTAACCCCGATCGGAGGGTTATCAGGGTTGCTGGTGGGATTTGTAATTACATCTTTTTTGCTGATAACCATAGAATTTGGAGGGGACTGGGTAGCGCAAAACGGTGACGAATTAGTGTTTGTGATAGGTGGCGATGTATTAAAACCGATAAATTCTGCAATATTCGCAATGGCTGCTGCATTTGGCACTGCAATTATTGTTTCTGTAATCGAGCGATATATCGTCAATCGTCATACTAAAAGCAATATTACCGGATAATAATTTCTATTCGAACAGATCGTCACCAAACTCCTTGCGCAACTCTTTGACGGCGCTAAACAGTTTGCGCATGGTTCGTCTGGTAATATCAAGTGCGCGATCCATTTCCTGTTCAAATTCATCACGTTCACTACCAGCCCCCTCTCGCTTTGAGGTGTCTGGAACGCCATCTTTAGGCCGAACCTGTGATTGTTGAGATGATCCGGTTTCATCAAGCGCTGCCAGTTTTTCCTTTTCTGCAGTGAGCTTGTTTTGCAGATCTGAAATTTCTCTGTGCAGCGTATCGCGCTCTTCAACCGCCAAGCGGCAAACCAGCACATCATTTACCGTTTGGCAAAAACTGGTTTCTCCGGTCTTTTTATCAAGCCGCACAAAACCATTACCCTCGCGTTCAATCTGGAAACGCTGACCAGGGCTAACGGGGGCAGTTTCAGATGACTGTGTATTTTCCTGCCCAAATGAAGTTGCCGTAACAGCCATTGTCATCGCAGTAAAAATCACAAGCGTGCAAAGTACAGGTGATTTTGAGATTATCTTTGGCATTTGAGGCCTCATTTCAATTTGTACAAAATTATCGATGAATGTTACCGGACATTCTGGCATTTTTGTGCTGATAATGGCAAACAGATGACAGAGTTTATTTTCAAAAAACAGGCTAATTCAGTGTCTCAGGGTAAAATTCGGTTCGTATACAAAATTGAAGACAAAGATCTATGGGCTCAGGCTCTGGAAAAAGGCATTTATGATGGTGCACCAATCGACCTGAGCGATGGGTTTATTCATTTTTCTACCGCCGGGCAGGCGCGTGAAACAGCCGCTAAACATTTTGCCGGACGCGATAATCTGATTATCGCTGCAATAAAAACCGCTAAACTGGGCTCACAGCTGAAATGGGAGGTTTCTCGCGGTGGCGCGTTGTTTCCCCACTATTACGGCGAACTTGATATGAACGTTGTGCACAAAACCCATGACTTGCCTCTTGATGACAATGGCAACCATGTTTTCTCAGCAGAAATTATCTGATGGGATTATTCTCGACAATTGCCAGAACTACCCTCTTCAAAATGGATGCGGAAAACGCCCATGCCTTGACGATAAGCGGGCTGAAGGTTGCTCAGGGCAGTACTTTTATGCCCGGCTGCTCAAATGACAAATACCCTCAATTGCGCACAAATGTTGCCGGTCTTGATTTTCCAAATCCTCTGGGCATGGCTGCGGGTTTTGATAAAAATGGCGAAGTTCCCGATGCATTGATGAAAATGGGTTTTGGATATGCGGAAATCGGAACCGTGACGCCAAAGCCCCAAACCGGAAACCCGCGCCCGCGCATTTTCAGACTGATCGACGATGAAGCGGTAATCAACCGGCTTGGCTTTAACAATAAAGGCCACGGGGGAGTTCTGGATAATTTGAATGCACGGCGTGGCAGCGGCATTGTTGGTGTCAATATCGGAGCCAACAAGGACAGCGATGATTTTATACGGGACTACGAACTGGGTATCAAAAAATTCTGGCCGGTTGCAGATTACTTCACGGCCAATATATCTTCACCCAATACACCCGGGTTGCGCAATTTACAGGCAAAAGAATCCCTGGCTCATCTGCTGAAACATATCTGCGATGTGCGTGATGAGTTAGCCGCCAGCTCAGACCGCAACCCGCCCTTGTTTCTCAAAATTGCACCGGATTTGAATGAGAATGAAATGGACGATATCGCTGAAAATGTATTGGCTTCAACTATAGACGGGTTGGTTATTTCGAATACTACACTGGCGCGTAATATGTTGCGTGAAACTACACAGGAAAGTGGCGGGTTGTCCGGGCGACCGCTTTTTGAAATCTCTACAATAGTGCTGGCCAAAATGCGCCAACGCCTTGGCGGTGAGTTACCAATTATTGGCGTTGGTGGAATTGACAGCGCGCAATCGGCCTGGGAGAAAATTGAGGCGGGAGCGAATTTACTGCAACTTTATACCGCAATGATTTATCAGGGTCCGACCCTGGTAAATACTATTTGCAGCGAGCTTGCAGACAAGCTATCAACCTCAGGCCACGCCAATATCACAGCGTTGAGCGGTACAAAAACCCAACAATGGGCGGCGAAAAGCCTGCCTTCAGGATTGCAATAATATGAGCGATGAACCAACAATCTGGCACAACCCGCGCTGTTCAAAATCGCGACAGACCCTACAATTGCTGCGTGACCGCGGGATTGAACCGATTGAGGTCGACTATCAAAAAAACCCGCCATCGATTGACGAGATTACCAGCGTATTGAAAATGCTGGATATCGCTCCACGCGAACTGATGCGCAAGGGGCAGGATATTTATCGCGAACTCAATCTGGCAGATGAAAAAGATGATGCGCGACTGATTGAGGCAATGTTTCACCACCCGGTATTGATTGAACGTCCGGTGGTGATTAATGGTACAAAAGCTTCACTGGGCCGCCCGCCGGAAGCGGTATTGGCTATTCTTTAGCCAAAGGTTTTTCGGATATTATGCGGCAGGCGCAAACTCATGGTGAGGCCGCGTAAAATCAAAAATCCGTAAAATGCCAGCCACAGTCCGTCATTGCCCAGATAGGGTTTTGCAATCTGCCAGAACAAAATAAATCCGGCCAGTGAAACCACCATGGTGATGCTCATTTCCCGTGACCAGGTTGAGCCGATATATATGCCGTCCATAACAAATGCGGCAACCCCAATGATGGCGATAAGAGCCGCCCACAAAAAATACTCCTTTGCCGTTTCCCTTACTTCAATTGAGGTTGTTATCAAATCAATCAACGCTTCACCCACGGCCAGATAAACCAAAACCAGTAAAATCGACATGGCCGTACTCCACGCGATTGTCAATTTGGCAGAGCGAACAAAGGCCACCCGGTCCCTTGCTCCCACAGCCCGCCCGGCAATCTGTTCAGCTGCTACAGCCAGACCGTCAAGGAAATATCCACTGACAAAGAAAAAGTGAAAAAGAACAGCATTTGCCGCCAATATAGTGTCGCCAAAACCGGCACTTTGAGCGGTAAAATACCCAAAGGCGAACAGCAGCGCAAAAGAACGCACCATGATGTCACCGTTCATCGACATCAGGCGTTTGACAGCGGCGATGTTTTTAATCTGCGTCCAGGTGGGAACTGTTTCGCGGTCTATCAGGCGCCAGGCAATTACCAGGCCAGCCAGACAGGCTACGATCTCGGCAATCACGGTGGCAACTGCCACACCGGTAATTCCCCATTTCAGCGTCAGGCCCAGAAATATCGATAGGCCGATATTGATGCCGTTCAATAATATCTGCAAAAAGAGAGCAGTATTGGCGCGGCTGCAACCAATCAGCCAACCGAACAATACGTAGTTTGCCAGCGCAAAGGGTGCCGACACCATGCGGATTTCGAAATAGGATTTTGTCGCTTTCGCAACGGCCTCACTGGGCGCAATAAAATGCAAGCCGACAGATAAAAACAACGGTGCACTCAGCATTAAAATCACACCGATTATCAGTGCCAGTAAAAGTGCCCGAAACAAAGTAGCCTGAGTTTCAACCTTGTCGTCTGCTCCATAGGCCTGGGCGGTCAGACCAACGGTTCCTGAACGCAAAAAATTGAAAGTGAAAAACACCATATCCACCAATATAGTACCAACGGCCAACCCGCCAATCAGGGCGGCAACTCCCAACTGTCCAATGACTGCGGTATCCACCAGGCCTAAAATCGGTGTGGTGAGGTAACCAATAGTCATCGGGATGGCAATTGATAATACCAGACGGTGGGTGACAACAAAATTGCCACCACTCACCGGGCCAGACCGGGTTATTGTAGAACTTATTTTGGTCGGAATTTCCGGGTCATCACCCATGGCTGTTTAACGCGAAACTTTCAACAGGCGCATAATCAGAAATACGGGCACTACAACCATCGCACCCCAGACAAAATACCTGGCAATGCGCCAGATGGCATCAAAACCGAGATTATAAAGGCGCACCACAAAATCCTGCAGTTTGTACCAAAGGTCGACGGGTGTAAGGCCCAGGGTGCTCATCACTATGCCCACTACAAATGAGATGATCAGCAGGCGAACCAGAGTTTTGCCGGGGGTATCACCCAGAAATTTATTGATGCGCTGGCTCATGGTTTTAATCCTGTAATTGGGTGCTCAGGTTTTGCTTATGCGCTCTTCGATAATCCGGCGCAGAAATTCGATATTCAACGGCACCATTTCATCCATCCAGATAGTAAGTTGCCTGTTATCTTTGATAACATCACCGCTATTGACATGAAAGAAGATAGTCAGAAATTTTTGATTTATCTAAACCCGCACCTCTCCGTTCACTCGATGCATCCCAGCACCAGCGTCATACCTATAAAGTGCAAACTTGCGGGGCTTCAAACAAAAACCTATCGCAGTATTGCTGCACTATGGCTTTCACCTGAAAGCCCCGCGCAGAGATTTTTGGTCTGGTTCCGAAGTAAGCCCACAGTAACGAGGCCC
>JAKISV010000118.1 GCA_021648425.1 Rhizobiaceae bacterium | reverse complement strand
GGTTGGCACTGTATCGCCAACTTTGACATATTTTGCCCGCGCCTGCCCCGCTTTCAACGCACTGTCAAATGCCCAGCGCCCGATAACCGTTGCTTCCTTGCGCATGATCTGCAAACGCGAATAAATTTTCTCCCAAAGCCTCGGCACTGCAACAAACACATGGGGGGATACTTCCTGAAGGTTCTCAAAAACCGTTTCCGGGCTCTCGGCAAAATTCACCGCATTGCCAATGCCCAGTTGCGATTCCACCGAAAACAATCGCTCAAGCACGTGACAAAGCGGCAGGAAACATAAAACTTCGTCATCTTCCCGGTTTTCAAACACCTGATAAAGCGAATTAAGCTGGAACATGATATTGGCATGGGTAATCATCGCGCCTTTGGGTTTACCCGTGGTGCCCGATGTATAAATCAGCATACGAACATCATCGGGTTTGCCTTTAGCAATCAGTTTGGCGAATTTCTCAGGCTTTTTCTCAGCTTCAGCCCGACCGATTTCATAAAGCTCATCAAGAAACAACACCTTGTCATCCTTGAAGTCCCGCAACCCTTCCGAGTCAATAATGATGACTTTTTTCAAGCCCTTCATCTGATCGCGAACTTCAAGAAATTTGTCCAGCTGCTCGTCATTTTCGACAATCAGGAACTTTGTATCGGAATCATTGACCAAAAATGCCAGCTGAGAAGCAGCATCAGTGGTATAGACGCCCGAAGCAATGCCTCCCGCACATACCGTGGCCATATCAAAATAAAGCCACTCTTTGTTATCTTCAGATAAGATGGAAACCACCTGACCTGGTTTCAATCCAAGTTTTACCAACCCCAAACAGATCCACTCGGCTCTTTTGTAATACTCATTCCACGAATAGGACTTCCAGATGCCGTGGTCTTTTTCCCTGTGGGCAGTGCGTTCGCCATATTGTGCACAGCGTTTGGCAAACAGTTTGCCAATCGTGTCACAGCCCAGATATTGACCATAATCAACATTCCCGGGATTTTTATCCCCGGAATTTTCATCTATAGGCACGTGCACATTCATAAAGCACTCTCCTTCAATACGGTCCTGTTCTGGTCTAACGCCAGGTCTTGCGTCTTTTCCAGCGTTTTTGCTCACGCTGGCCTTCTTCCTGCAGCCCCAGGTAAAACTCCTGCACGTCTTCTGACGCCAGTAGTTTTTCTGAACTATCATCCATCACAATGCGGCCAATCTCAAGCACATAGCCATAATCTGCCGTTTTCAGCGCCACATTGGCATTTTGTTCCACCAGCAGCATTGTCATCCCCTGCTCCTTGTTGAGGCGGCGAATAATAGAGAATATCTCCTGCACTAAAATTGGACTAAGCCCCAGGCTGGGTTCATCCATTAACATCAGTTTGGGCTTGCTCATCAACCCGCGCCCGATGGCTAACATCTGTTGCTGACCACCTGAAAGGTATCCCGCCTGCTGGCTGCGGCGTTCTTTCAGTATTGGAAAATAGGAGTGCACCATATCCATATCCGCACCAAAATTCTTTTTGTCGCTGCGCGTATAGGCACCCATCATCAGGTTTTCTTCAACATTCAAAAACGGAAATATTTCACGGCCCTCAGGCACATGTACAATACCGCGCCGCACAATTTTGTCCGGTTCCATGCCCTGAATTTCCTCACCCAGAAATTCAATTTTTCCTTTTTCCGGGTCCATCACCCCGCTGATGGTTTTAAGCAACGTGGTTTTTCCAGCACCATTGGCGCCCAAAATAGTAACAATCTTTCCCTCTTCCACATCAAGACTGACGCCGCGAATGGCCATCACCGCACCATAAAATGTCTCGATATTTCTGACCTTTAAGATAGGAGAGTTGGCCATCAATCCTCCTCCCGGCCCAGATAGGCCTCAATCACCGCCGGGTGGCTTTGCACTTCGCGCGTTGTACCCATCGCAAGCATCGCCCCATGATCAATCGCCAGCACCCGGTCACTTACCTGCGACACCAGTCCCATGTCATGTTCGACCATCAAGACGCTGACGCCCATATCTTTTTGAATATCCTCAATCCAGAATGCCATGTCCTGGGTTTCTTCAACGCTTAACCCCGATGCCGGTTCATCCAGCAGCAGCAGTTTGGGGCCTGATGCAAGTGCGCGTGCCAGTTCCACCACCTTGCGTACCCCGTAGGGCAAGCCTGCAATCATCTTTTCACGATAGGCCTGCAAATCAAGAAACTCGAGAACCTCCTCGATTTTTTCGCGATGTTCGATTTCCTCACGCCGCACCGAAGGGAGAAAAAACGCATGGGCCAGAAAATTGGTTTTCCTCTGACAATGGCGTCCCACCAACAGATTTTGCATCACGCTGGAATGGTCAAACAACTCGATATTTTGAAATGTGCGCGCAATGCCAAGCGGCGCAATCGCTTCCGCTCCAAGTTTAGTAATATCACGACCATCGAACTTAATGCTGCCGGTAGTTGCTTCATAAAAGCGCGAAATCAGATTGAATATCGTTGATTTACCAGCCCCGTTCGGCCCAACAATAGTGAAGACTTCACCCTCCTCCACACTGAACGAAACATTGTCGACCGCCTTCAGCCCGCCAAAATGGATCGATAGATTTTCAACCTCAAGCAGACTCAACGCATACGCTCCGTTTTAAGATAGGTTTTCTGCCGCTTGAACATATCCTTGCGATAAAGCGGAAACAGCGCAAAATAAGTGCGGATTTTCAACCACATGCCGTTTACACCATAAGGTTCAAACAAAATGAACCCAACCAGAATTGCCGCAAATATCCCTGTCGACAGGCCGGGAAAAGTAGCCGAATTGATACCAAGTGGTGCACCAAAAGTCTCAATGAGCACGGTCACTGTCAACGGCAGCATACCAAACACAAATGCGCCAAAAAAAGCTCCATGAACAGAACCCATACCACCAATCACCAGGATCATCAGCAACTCAATCGAAGTCAGAATTAAAAATGCCTCATGATTGATATGCCCCAGATAATGCGCCAATAAACCGCCGGCCAGGCCGGTGATGAAACACGAAATACCAAACGACAGTGTTTTGTAGCGCGCCACATTAATGCCCATAGCACGCGCAGAAACTTCCGAATCCCGGATAGCATGAAAGGCCCTGCCGGTACTTGAACGCAACAGATTAATCGTCAGCAAAGTCACCAATACCGCCACAAACAGGCAAAGAAAATAGAACTTGTAGGGCGAAGCATATAAATCCACCGTAAATATATCTGACGAAACCCAGTCGCCAAGCAGTTTGATTGAATCAACGCTCAACCCCTGCACTCCACCGGTAATCGGCCCCGCCATAACGATAATATCTTCGATAATAATCGAAAGCGCCATCGTCGCAATCGCCAGATATATGCCGATCAACCGCAATACCGGGATAGCGATGAATGCACCAAAAAGCCCGGTAAATATCCCCGCCAAAGGCAATGCGATAAGAAATGGAACACCAAGTTTCTCAAGATTGATGGTGGTATAGGCGCCTACCGCCAGAAAGGCTGCGTGGCCCAGGGAAACCAGCCCCGTATGGCCCACCAACATCATCAGCCCGACACCGGCAATCGCGAATATCAGGATGAATATCGCCTGGGCAACATAATAGTCCCCAAGCACAAAGGGCAATGCAAACAGGCCAGCACCCAGCAATGCGTACCAGAACACATGATAGCGGTTTTTGAAGATGTTGATATCATCATTATAACTGGTTTTGAACTGAAACCGCATCCTTTACACCTTCTTGTTCTGCATCTGTGCAAACAATCCGTTGGGTGCAAATATCAACACGATAATCATGATGCCATAAGGCGCAATCTGCGAAAAGCCCGGCGCCAGATAGCGCGCTGCAAACGGTTCAACAATGCCGACAATCAACCCGCCCAGCAATGCACCTGGAAGCGAACCAAAGCCGCCAATGACCGCCGCTGCAAATGCCTTGATGCCAAGCAGACCTGAAGCTGGATCGATCGTACCCTTGGAAGCAAACAGCACTCCGGCAATTGCCGCCAATACACCAGCCAACGCCCATACAAAGGAAAACACACGTTTTACCGGAATTCCCATATAATAAGCCGCCAACTGGTTTTGCGAACACGCCTGCATGGCAAGGCCGAGTTTGGTGCGCGAGAAAAACAGGTATAAAACAATGGTCAGGAAAAAAGTGACGATGATTACCGAGAGATCATCAGCCCCTAACACCAGCCCGCCAAATTCGACCTGTTTGCCGGCCAGCGGCGTATTGATCGCAGTAGGCTCATGCCCCCAGATAACACCGGCAACAAAGCGAATGACAAACCCAAGTGCAATGGTCAAAATCACCATGGCAAATTGCGGTTGCCCGAAAATATGGCGAAACAGATACTTGTCCATCATATAGGTGATCGTACCCATGATCACCATTGCCGCCAGCAGCCCCGGCAGGAAAGGCCAGCCAAACCATTCATTATTGACAAATGTAATGGTTAAAAACGCCCCGAACATCATCATATCGCCCTGGGCGAAATTCAACTGTTCAGATGCCTTGTAAATCAGGACAAATCCCAGTGCCAGCAAGCCGTAAATACATCCGTTCGCCAGCCCGCTTAACAGCAGCTGCATCGCTTCCAAATTAATTCCTCCCAACATGCGCTTATTAGTTCAGCCTTGATAGGCTCCGCGCTTATGTATTAATTCAAACTAACGGCTTTGCCCTTATTTGCAATCAAAATTCCATGACAAGTGAATAAAGTCAACTATGTTGACTATAAATCAACCTCAACAATACCATTCTCATCCTTCGCTCTTGATTGGCAAAGGATAATCGATTTCTCACGCTGTGCATTAGACAAAACAAAGTCGCGATGTTCCACTTCTCCATTCACTAATTCACATTTGCATACGCCACAAAGGCCATCTGAACATTTGACAAGAACTTCAACTCCGTTTTCAGCTAATACATCTGTGGCGCTTTTGTCGGCAGGAACCTGAAACTCCCGCCCGGATTTCGCCAGCCGTAAAATGAAACTGTGGTTGACCCATTCCGGCACATCCGGCACGGAAAAATACTCACGGTGCATCGCTGCTTCATCCCAGCCCAGTCTTTCACCTGTTTCCAGAACTGCATTCATATAACGCTCAGGCCCACAGGTATAAAGATGATAGCGCGATTGATATCCAGCCAGTATATTCTCCAGATCAGCGCGCGACCCCTCTTCACTCACATGGATATGAACATTATCAAACCATTCCAATTCTGCCAGTTCATCAAGAAAACCCGCGCTCTTTCGAGAGTGGATGGAGTAATGCATTTCAAAATCGGTTCCCTGCCGATGTAATTCGTGGCCCATGGCGATCAATGGTGTAATGCCGATCCCGCCACCCATCAGCAGATGTCTTTTTGCTGATTTCACCAGTTCAAAATGATTGATCGGCCGCGAGATAAACACTTTACGCCCTTCATTGAATATCCGCTGTGCCAGTTGAGAACCGCCGCGACCGTCCGTTTCATGCAATACTGCAATCTGGTAGCGGCTGCGATCACCTGGATCACCACTGAGCGAATATTGCCGTAAAAATTCCGGTGCGACGACTATATCCACATGGGACCCCGCTTCAGTTTTTGGCATCGGCGAACCATCGGGCATCGAAAATTCATATTTGGTGACGCTGTCGCTCATCCGCTCAACTTTGGAGATTTGAACCCGCAACACCGGCGAGGGACCTTCAGCCCCGTTATATTGATGCCGAACCTCGCCACCCTTCTCCCTATTCAGTTGGTATTCGCGCGCGCCCACCATGTTTTCATAGGCCTCAATTCCCTTTTCACGCTCCATGGGAAACGGAAACGGCCAGGGATGCGGCGCCAGATTTGCCGGATAAACCGCCAGCGTTTGATCTTCATATTTGAGATCAAGACCGGTTTGCAGTTCGCGTTCATTCACTGGCGCACGGGCAGGTTTGTAGGCTCCCTCCTCCACCATCTCAATATCCCACCACCATTTTTTCACCGCGTTAAGCGAACCGTTAGCTGCCATATCATCGAGCTTTGCCAACCCTTTGGCTGCCCAGGGCATATTCATCGCCGCCCAGCGAAACGGTGCCTCGCCAAACAAACCTTCCAGGTTCCACGGACAGGTTTTCATGCACCGTCCGCACATTGCCCCACCTTCATTGGTAATGCGGTATGTGGCGCATTTCTGGCTGTCTGATTTCCAGATTTCGTAACCATTGAACATCAGTTTTGGTCCGGCTGTTATCGCACCGGAAGGGCATTCACGTGCGCATTTATTGCAGTTCTCACAAAAATTCTGCAAACCGAAATCTATCGGCCGGTCATGAGCCATCGGCATTGATGTCGTAACCGCTCCCGATTTTAGCCGTGGCCCCAGTAACGGATTCAATACCACCTCTCCAATCCGGCTCACCTCTCCAAGCCCCGCCAGCAGCAACAACGGTGGCTGCAACACTTCCCCATCCATCACCGAATGAACCCGTGCTGAATAGCCAAGCGAGCGTATCTGGTTGGCAATCACGCCACCCAACAGCGAAAACCGCAAATAAGCCCGCATCGATTGCGCCACCGCAATCCAGTCATCGCCCGATGCCCCCTCCATCGTGTCATAACCCTGATCAATAATAATAGAGAGCGCATTATCATGATAAGGCTTAATCTCCTCCCCAAGCGCATTGTGCGAATAATAAGTCCAGTCAGGACAACGCGATAACCCCACCGCATCAACCCCCAGAAAGTTGCAGGCCGCTTTCAGGTTATCTGCATTGCGCTTGGCATCCTGCACAGATGATGAAACCTCATCCACCGGCGGCTTGTTTTGCAACAACACAAACGCTCCCAATGGATAACGTTGCGCCATTGACACCGGTGCCTTGCGCACATAATTGCCGCGCTTTGTCCCCTCCTGAACTTTCGTTCCCATATCGCCAAACTGCGCGCGGGCAAACATATCCGTACGCTTTGGCACCCGCGCCACATTGGGTTCATCAATATAGGTGGTTGGAACATCAACGCGCTTTAGTTTCTCAAATGCCAGCGCCCCGTCCACATAACGCCGTCTTGCATAAGGGTCGCGATTGAAAGCCGACTTATCAAACCCTTTCCCAAGCCACCAGGCCGGGCCTTTGATATTAAATCCCGATTGGCGGGCCATCGCCGCCAGCGGTTTATCGCAGGCAACTTCAAACGTGGTAGTCACCGCCGCCAGCCCAAAGCGCTTGCCGACAAATGGATTAAGCAGTTCACCATTTTCCCCACAAGCCAGTCCTGCGCCTATCGCCAGCTTGTTCAAATCCACATCGCTGGAAGAACCCGTATGCGCGCGCGCCTCATAGCCCAGCAACCGCAGATAAGAAGCCATCACCACCGCCGTTTCCGCACCACGCATCGCGGCTCGCTGCTGCTGGCAATCCAAAATCCAGTCGCACCCTGGTTCATCGGGTTTGGGATCACGATAATACTCATACAAAAATACGATTGCATGACTGTGATGAGCAATGCTGGAAGGCGGCGCATCCATCGCTTCTTTCAATTCTGCCATAATCACATCAATGCCTGATGCCAATGTTGTCGTCTGGCTGGTGCGCAACTCCTCACGCAATGCATCAACACCAGGATTTGTTACCGGTTCGTTCAAAACAGCTTCGCCGGGAATTTTACAAATTCCAACCATCGACGCATCGCTGAAATAGGCAAAGCCCTTAATGTGCTTTTCCCGTTCTCTCAGGTTCTCCGGTATTTCCGCTTTTTCCTGCTTAACCAGCCCGTCACGAATCGCATCCATCATCGCCTGATACTGAGCCATGGCATTGACAATGCTGGCAGGCGTTTGCGGGCGCGAAAATGAAACCGGTACAAATGGCGGCGCACAAGAATAATCCGCCACCTCCTCAATTCGCGCCAACCGCTCAAGCGGATAAGGGCCAAGATGGGCAGCACGGTTTTTGGAAGTGAACAGTTTCATAAACCTGAGATTACGCAATCTGGGGACGGTGGCAATAGTCACAACATATCCCTTGACCCTTTTCACCCCGGTGTTATTTCAAATAAGCTGTATTTTAACCTGTTGCCGGATACCGATATGCTCACTAATTACCCCATTAGCCCCATTCCCCAATCGGCCCTTGATGCGGCACAGGGCGCCATTGATATCAAAACCAAACCGCCAGGCTCCCTTGGTCGTATTGAACAATTGGCTCGTCAGATATCCGGCCTGCAAAATACCCTGAAACCAAGTGCTGATCCTGCGAAATTATTGCTGTTTGCCGCCGACCATGGCCTGGTTGCAGAAGGTATTTCAGCCTGGCCAAGTGAAGTCACCACCCAGATGGTGGCCAATTTCCTTGGCGGCGGCGCAGCGGCAAATGTATTTGCGCGCACCAATGGTGTGGATATCAGCGTGGTTGATGCGGGAATTATCGGAGAACTGCCCGACCACCCCGACCTAATCCGCGCCAACATCAAAAAAGGCACAAATAACGCCATGCATGAAGATGCCATGAGCGCAGATGAATTAAACCAGGCCCTGGAATTTGGAGCAAATCTCGCAGCCGATGCGGTTAAAAACGGCGTAAAAACCATCGCAATCGGTGAAATGGGCATCGGCAACACCTCTTCCGCCACCCTTCTCGCCCACGCGATACACGCCATAGATATTCCAACACTCACCGGCCCCGGCGCTGGCCTCGACCAGGAAGGCATCACCCGCAAAATCAAAATCCTCGAAAAAACCGCCGCCCGCCGCCCCGGTAAATTATCACCGCTTGATGCCCTGCAAGCCTTTGGCGGGCTGGAAATCGCCATGATGGCAGGAGCGGTAATCGGCACTGCTTCTGCCGGTGGCATTATGCTGGTCGATGGCTTCATCG
>JAKISV010000117.1 GCA_021648425.1 Rhizobiaceae bacterium | reverse complement strand
TTTAGCCTGTCGGGCAGGACATATGATTGGGACGGGTACAAGGTGTTATGGGCGCGGGCGCAAAACGGCTGTGAAGGCTGGGTGCCAAACGATTTGCCTGCCAGGCTTAATTCCAAAACAATTGCTTCTTACGATTATTGTGCGCAAGAACTCGATGTCATGTCAAAAGAACGTCTTGAAGTTTTGAGACAAAGTCATGGCTGGGCCTGGTGCATAAACAGTTCCCGTAAAAAGGGTTGGATACCCCAAAAGGTACTCAAGCCATGTTAAAGGATGCCAAATGAATATTCATGAATACCAGGCAAAAGCACTGCTTAAGGAAGCCGGTGTTTCCGTTTCCCTGGGCGTACCCATTCTTAGCACTGATGACATAGAAAGTGCGATTAGCGCACTGCCGGGGCCTGTTTATGTGGTTAAAAGCCAGATTCATGCCGGTGGGCGCGGTAAAGGGAAATTCAAGGAATTGCCTGAGGATGCCAAAGGTGGCGTACGATTGGCATTTTCACCGGATGAAGCGCGCGCTCATATTGCGGAGATGTTTGGCAATACGCTGGTTACCAAACAAACCGGACCCGAAGGCAAACAGGTTAACCGGTTATACCTGGAAGATGGTGCGGATATTGATCGTGAGCTTTATTTGTCCATTCTGGTTGATCGTGAAACCAGCCTGATTGCTTTTGTAGCTTCCACTGAAGGTGGAATGGATATTGAGGCGGTAGCAGAAGAGACGCCTGACAAAATCCATACTATCGGAATTGATCCTATAATCGGTTGCACACAGCAGGATTGCGTCAGGCTTTGTGATGCATTTGAATTGAGCGGGGATGCACGTAGCGATGGTATGGAACTTTTCCCGCTGCTTTATAATACATTTGTTGCCAAAGACATGAGCCTGCTGGAAATCAATCCGCTGGTGGTTTTGAAAGATGGCCATCTGCGCGTACTTGATGCCAAGGTATCTTTTGATGACAATGCTGAATTTCGCCAGCCTGAGTTGGCCGCCCTTCGTGACTTAAGCGAAGAAGATGAAAAAGAAATCGAAGCCTCCAAACATGATCTGGCCTACGTTGCTCTGGATGGTTCTATTGGGTGCATGGTGAATGGTGCAGGCCTCGCCATGGCGACGATGGATATTATCAAGCTCTATGGAGAGGAGCCGGCCAATTTCCTTGATGTGGGTGGTGGAGCCACAGCTGAAAAAGTGACTGCAGCTTTTAAAATTATTACTGCCGACCCCCAGGTTAAAGGCATTTTGGTAAATATCTTTGGCGGCATCATGCGCTGCGATGTGATTGCCGAGGGTGTTTTAACGGCGGTAAAAGAAGTCGGCCTGAAAGTGCCGCTGGTGGTGCGCCTTGAAGGGACTAAGGTCAAAGAAGGCAAGGCGATTATTGATAATTCTGCCCTCGACGTAATTTCAGCCAACGATCTGGACGATGCGGCACAAAAAATTGTAGCTGCCGTTAGAGAGCAAAGGTAATGTTGGCTATGGAGCCACCAAACGACAACACTCCGGGAGTAAAATCCTCTGTAAGTCCTGTAGATATCGAACAGGATTGTCCTGCCTGTGGTTTGAATAAGCCTCGTGAGTTGCCTAATTACTCGGAGGGGAAATGGAAAATGGTCCAATGCTCCGGTTGTGATTTTATTTATTTGCGAAACCTGCCAGGGTATGATGCGCTGGAAGATGAATTTGCCTGGGAAAAAACCTCTGACCTTGAAAACCTTCGCCGGCTTCAATTGCGCCCTCTTAGTGCGCGCCTGAGCCGCATTACGCGCTGGAGACTGGGCCTGTTCGGCAGAAGTTTTAACAACGTCGATAAATATTTTCAGGCTGGAAATATACTCGATATCGGATGTGGCGCCGGTTCATTGAAATTTGGTACACATGCCATTCCCTACGGCATTGAAGTTTCGCGATCCCTGCATGCCATTGCTGACAAAAACATGCGAGAAAAAGGTGGTTACGCTGTCCAGGCGCCGGCTCTTGTTGGAATTAAAAATTTTGAAGATAATTTTTTTGATGGGGTTGTGATGTTCTCGTATTTGGAACATGAGCAAAATCCCGCAATGATTCTGAGCGAAGTGATGCGGGTATTGAAACCTGGTAGTCGGGTCTACCTGCGGGTGCCAAACTATGGCAGCATCAACCGCAGGATAATGGGGAAAAAATGGTGTGGGTTTCGCTATCCTGATCACACAAACTATTTCACCAGAAAAACCCTTAAACGCATGGTAAATAATGCCGGGTTTGATTTCCTGGTACTCAATTCACTCACTCTCGCCTTTGACGATAATATCAATGCGCTTCTGGCAAAACCTGAATAAGATTTGAATAATCACTGGAAAACACATGTCCATACTGATCAACAAAGACACAAAAATACTCGTTCAGGGAATGACCGGTAAAACCGGCACATTTCATACTGAGCAGGCGCTTGCTTATCACGGTACTAAAATGGTTGGCGGCATCCATCCAAAAAAGGGTGGCGCCACCTGGACTGCCGGCAGTGGTGAGGCTGAGGGAACCCAGCTGCCGATTTTTGCCACTGTGGCTGAGGGCAGGGATGTAACCGGGGCTAATGCCTCTGTGATTTATGTACCGCCTGCAGGGGCCGCTGCAGCAATCATCGAAGCAATTGATGCCGAAATCGGGCTGATTGTTTGTATCACCGAGGGTATTCCTGTGATTGACATGGTCAAGGTTAAGGCTCATCTGCGCAAGTCAGCCTCGCGTCTTGTTGGCCCAAACTGTCCAGGAATTATGACGCCGGATGAATGCAAAATCGGCATTATGCCAGGCAGTATTTTCAAGAAGGGCAATGTGGGGATTTTGTCACGCTCCGGCACACTTACTTATGAAGCTGTGTTTCAAACCACCAATGCCGGACTGGGCCAAACCACGGCGGTGGGTATTGGTGGCGATCCGGTGAAGGGAACCGAGTTCATTGATATTCTTGAAATGTTCTTAGGTGATGAAGAAACCAAATCAATCATCATGATCGGTGAAATCGGCGGTTCTGCCGAAGAAGATGCAGCGCAATTTCTGAAGGATGAAGCTGCGCGGGGTAAATCCAAACCGGTGGTGGCATTCATTGCCGGTCGCACTGCACCGGCGGGGCGCACGATGGGCCATGCAGGTGCCGTGATTTCTGGTGGTAAAGGTGGCGCACAAGACAAGATAGATGCACTTCAAAGTGCGGGTGTAACGGTTTCGCCTTCACCGGCAAAACTGGGTGATACGCTGCTTGGCGTATTAAACGGCTGATTGAAAATAGACGCGCAGCAATATGGAGGCGGGGTATTCCCGACAACTTAATGGCAGGCCAGAATGTGAACGAAGAATTTTCCTCATTTCTCAATGGCTCAAATGCCGCCTGGCTGGAAGGTCTTTTTGCGAAATATCAAAAAGACCCCAATTCAGTCGATGAGGAATGGCGTAACTGGTTTGCAACCATGGATGAACCGGCAAACGGACAAATGCCCGACGGCCCTTCCTGGGGGCGTGATAACTGGCCTGTTGCGCAGAATGGAGAATTGGTCAACGCACTGGATGGAGACTGGCCTGCTGTTGAAGGAATTATTGGCGAAAAGATAAAGTCTCATGAGGCGAGTGCAAGTCTGAGCGAAAGCGAAGTATTGCAGGCAACGCGCGATTCGGTGTCGGCAATCATGATGATCCGTGCCTATCGCATGCGCGGACATTTACATGCTGACCTTGATCCGCTGAAAATAACCGGCTGGCGCGAAGCCCATAATGAACTGCATCCATCGACTTATGGTTTTACAGATGCTGACTATGACCGGCAGATTTTTATCGATTATATGCTTGGCCTGGAATTTGCCACTATTCGTGAGATGCTGGAAATTCTGAACAGAACCTATTGCTCAACGATAGGTGTTGAATTCATGCATATTTCCAACCCTCAGGAAAAGGCCTGGATTCAGGAGCGCATTGAGGGTCCAGACAAGGGAGTGGCTTTTACTGAACTGGGTAAAAAAGCCATCCTGAACAAGCTGGTTGAAGCTGAAGGTTTTGAGAAGTTCCTTGATGTCAAATATAAAGGCACAAAGCGCTTCGGGCTGGATGGTGGAGAATCGCTTATTCCGGCACTTGAACAGATTATCAAACGCGGCGGGCAGTTGGGCCTGAAAGAGATTATTCTGGGCATGCCTCACCGCGGGCGGTTAAACGTGCTTTCCAGTGTGATGGGAAAACCCCACCATGCTATCTTCAATGAATTCATGGGTGGTTCTTATAAACCCGATGAAGTGGAAGGGTCGGGTGATGTGAAATATCATCTGGGGGCTTCATCTGATCGCGAATTTGATGGCAACAAAGTGCATCTGTCGCTTGCTGCCAACCCTTCGCATCTTGAAATCGTCAATCCGGTGGTATTAGGCAAGGTACGCGCTAAACAGGATGCGGGCGAGAAAAAAGGGCCGGACGGGGACCGGGTACGCAACACGGTTTTGCCATTGCTATTGCACGGTGATGCAGCTTTTGCTGGGCAGGGCGTCGTGGCAGAGTGTTTTGGCTTGTCGGGCCTTAAAGGACACCGAACCGGCGGCTCCATTCATTTTATTGTTAATAATCAGATAGGCTTTACTACTAATCCACGTCTTTCACGCTCCTCACCTTACCCATCTGACGTGGCAAAGATGATTGAGGCACCGATTTTTCATATCAATGGTGATGATCCTGAAGCGGTTGTTTATGCTGCGAAGGTGGCAATTGAATTTCGACAGAAATTCCACAAACCAGTGGTAATTGACATGTTCTGCTATCGCCGGTTTGGTCACAATGAGGGCGATGAGCCGTCCTTTACCCAGCCGATCATGTATAAAAAAATCAAAACTCACCCGACAACGTTGCAGATTTATTCCAAACGCCTGGCTGAGGAAAATCTTGTTTCTGAAAAGGATACAGAAAAACTGAAAGCCGATTTTCGAGAATTTCTTGAAGGTGAATTTGAGATCGGTCAGAATTATAAACCCAACAAGGCTGATTGGCTTGATGGGGTGTGGAGTGGCTATAAAGCTGCCGGTGCCACTGATGAACCGCGTCGCGGTAAAACCGGCTTACCAGCAAAAAAATTGAAAGCCCTGGGGGCAAAACTCTCTCATATTCCAGAAAGCTTTAATGCCCATCGTACTATTCGCAGGCTGTTTGACAATCGCGCGGCGATGGTAAAAAGCGGGAAGGGTATCGATTGGGCAATGGCGGAAGCGTTGGCATTTGGCAGCCTGTTGACGGAAGGCTATAATGTTCGCCTGTCGGGGCAGGATGTGGAGCGCGGTACTTTTTCCCAACGCCATTCGGTATTATATGATCAAGATACCGAGGCACGTTATACGCCTTTGAATAACCTGTCTGAAACCCAACCGGATTTCGATGTAATCAATTCCATGCTTTCGGAAGAAGCAGTGCTTGGCTATGAATATGGCTATACGCTTTCTGCTCCTTCCACATTGGTGATGTGGGAAGCTCAGTTCGGTGATTTTACCAATGGGGCACAGGTGGTAATTGACCAGTTCATATCTTCGGGCGAGCGAAAATGGTTGCGTATGAGTGGGCTGGTTTTGCTTTTGCCTCATGGGTATGAAGGCCAGGGGCCTGAACACTCTTCAGCCAGACTGGAACGCTTTTTGCAATCCTGTGCGGAAGATAATATGCAGATTGCAAATTGCACGACGCCAGCCAATTATTTTCATATTTTGCGGCGTCAGATGCATCGAGAGTTTAGAAAACCGCTGGTGTTAATGACACCAAAATCTCTGCTGCGTCACAAACGCGCTGTATCGGATATTAGTGAATTTGACAGCAAGTTTTCTTTCCACCGGTTGTTGTGGGATCATGCGGAAGTTCTTAAAGGCGAACCGATCAAGCTGGCTAAAGACAACAAAATCCGGCGAGTGGTGATGTGTACCGGCAAGGTTTATTACGACTTGTATGAGGAACGCGAAAAACGCGGCATTAATGATATATACCTGTTGCGTGTAGAGCAGCTTTATCCGGTGCCGGTTAAAGCGCTGATTACTGAACTTTCACGCTTTCCAAATGCAGAATGGGTCTGGTGTCAGGAAGAGCCGAAAAACATGGGGGCCTGGAGTTTTCTTGAGCCCTATCTGGAATGGGTATTTGATCATATCGATTCTAAATATAAACGAGCCAGATATACGGGGCGCCCGGCCTCCGCATCTCCGGCCACCGGCATGATGTCGAAACATTTAGCCCAGCTGGAATCGCTGCTCGAAGATGCTCTGGGTGGATAAGAAGCATACAACATTACCGCAAAAAGGTGACGAATAATGGCAATCGAAATTAAAGTTCCAGTTCTGGGTGAATCAATAACCGAGGCGACAATCGGCACCTGGTTGAAACAGGTTGGAGAAAGTTTCAATGTTGATGAGCCATTGGTGGAGCTTGAAACGGACAAGGTTTCAATCGAGGTTCCAGCCTCTGTTGCCGGCACATTGTCGGAAGTTATGGCAAAAGAAGGTGACAATGTTGAAGTTGGGGCTGTTTTGGGGATAATTACGCCAGGTGGTGGTGCCAGCGCAGCAAAACCTGCTCCTTCAGCAGCCAAGTCTGTGGCAGCAAAGCCAAGTGTGGAAAAATCCGCACCGACATCGCCTTCTTCTTCCATGCCCCCTTCGCCGGCAGCGGGCAAATTGATGAAAGAAAAGGGCCTTTCAGCGGATGAAATATCGGGCAGTGGTAAACGCGGCCAGATTTTAAAATCTGATGTGCTGGATAAACAGCCTGCAACAGCCACACCGATTGCTGCACCAAAAGCGCCAACAACGCCTGAAGATGGCGAAGAGCGTATCAAGATGTCCCGTCTACGTCAGACTATCGCGCGTCGCTTAAAAGAGGCGCAGGATACGGCCGCTATTCTTACTACATTCAACGAAGTTGATATGGGTTCGGTGATGGACATGCGTAAAAAATACAAAGAGTTGTTTGAGAAAAAGCACGAGGTGAAACTCGGATTTATGGGGTTTTTCACCAAGGCCGTTTGTCAGGCCTTGAAGGAAATTCCTTCGGTCAATGCACAGATAGACGGCACTGATCTTGTTTACAAAAAATACTGCCATATCGGTGTCGCGGTTGGCACCGACAAGGGGCTTGTGGTGCCTGTTCTGCGCAATGCGGAAAAAATGTCATTGGCTGATATTGAAAAAGGTATCAATGCGCTGGGTGCAAAAGCCCGCGATGGTAAATTGTCGATGGCCGACATGCAAGGCGGCTCGTTCACCATCTCCAACGGCGGCATTTATGGCTCGCTGATGTCAACGCCAATCCTCAATGCGCCACAGTCAGGCATTCTGGGCATGCACAACATTGTTCAGCGGCCAATGGTCGTGAATGGTGAAATTGTTGCCCGGCCGATGATGTATCTGGCTCTTTCCTATGACCATCGGGTGGTTGATGGCAAGGAGGCTGTGACCTTCCTGGTGCGGGTAAAAGAAAGCCTTGAAGACCCTAAACGCATGATACTGGATTTGTAAAATGGCAAATAACTTTGATCTGACAGTAATTGGCACCGGCCCTGGTGGATATGTCTGCGCAATTCGCGCTGCCCAATTGGGCCTGAAGGTTGCGGTGGTGGAAAAACGCACCGCCCATGGCGGCACCTGCCTGAATGTTGGGTGTATTCCTTCCAAAGCGTTGCTCCATGCTTCTGAATCCTTTGCCGAAGCTGGTCACAGCTTTGAGAAAATGGGTATCGGTGGCTGCAATCCCAAGATCAATGTCAAACAACTGCTGGCTTTTAAAAATGAAGTGGTTGACAGCAATACCAAGGGTATTGAGTTCCTGTTCAAGAAAAACAAGATTACTGCCTTTCATGGCACTGGAAAAATCGCCGGAAAAGGCAAGGTGGAAGTAACCGCAGAAGATGGTTCCACGCAGTCCCTTGACACCAGCAATATTGTCATTGCGACAGGGTCTGACGTTGCGCAGTTGCCCGGTATAAAGATCGATGAAAAGCAGGTGGTATCATCAACCGGGGCGCTTGAACTAACCAAGGTTCCCAAAACCATGGTTGTCGTCGGGGCTGGTGTTATTGACCTTGAACTTGGCTCGGTTTGGGCCCGGTTGGGCACCAAAGTAACGGTTGTCGAGTTTCTTGACCGGATATTGCCGGGCATGGATGGCGATATTGCCAAGCAATTCCCGAGACTTTTGAAAAAACAGGGATTTGAATTCAAACTTGGTCACAAGGTAACAGGCGTCAAGACAGCAAAGTCTGGTGTTACCGTCAGCATTGAACCGGCAAAGGGCGGTGATAGCAAAAACATCAAGGCCGATGTGGTTCTGGTTGCTATTGGTCGTGTCCCCTACACGCAAGGCCTGGGTCTTGCCGAAGCCGGGGTGAAAGTCAGTGAGCGCGGGCAGGTTGAGATTGACAATCATTTTAAAACCTCAGTTGATGGTATCTATGCCATTGGCGATTGTGTGCGTGGCCCGATGTTGGCCCACAAGGCTGAAGATGAAGGTATTGCTGTGGCTGAAATCCTGGCCGGTCAGTCAGGCCATGTAAATTATGATGTCATTCCGGGCGTGGTTTACACCATGCCGGAGGTTTCATCGGTGGGTAAAACCGAAGACGAACTGAAAGCTGATGGCATTGCCTATAATGTCGGCAAGTTCTCTTTTCTGGGCAATGGGCGGGCCAAGGCCAACCAGACGCCCGACGGGTTTGTCAAAGTTATTGCCGATGCCAAAACTGACAAAGTGCTTGGGGTACATATTCTGGGTGCCCAGGCTGGTGAAATGATCCATGAGGCGGCAGTTTTGATGGAGTTTAGCGGTTCAGCTGAAGATTTGGCCCGCACCTGCCATGCCCACCCAACCCTGT
>JAKISV010000116.1 GCA_021648425.1 Rhizobiaceae bacterium | reverse complement strand
TCTGCTGCTTTATGCACCCATCGCAACGTTGATTGTATTTTCATTCAACGATTCCAAACGCAATATCGTCTGGCGCGGTTTTACCACCAAATATTACGAAAAAGCCTGGAATAACGATGCGCTGATAGAAGCCTTCATCAATTCGATGACCATTGCTGCGGTCTCCACAATAATCTCAACCATTATCGGCGTTATGCTGGCGGTGATGTTATGGCGGTTCAGGTTTCCGCTAAAATCCGCCTATGAGGGCATGGTGGCGCTGCCAATTGTTGTGCCGGAAATCTGCATGGGCGTGGCAATGCTGGCTTTCTTTTCGCGAGTTACCGGCTTTCCGACCGACTGGATGTGGCCATTTAACCTGTCGGCAATAACTGCTGCTCATATAGCGTTTTCATTTCCATTCGTAACAATCGTCGTGCGCTCGCGCCTGAGTGGTTTCAATATGGAGTTGGCCGAGGCCTCGCGCGATCTGGGGGCGAGCGAATGGCAGACCTTCTGGAATGTCATCTACCCGTATATGAAACCAGGCATCATTGCAGGGTCGCTGCTGGCATTCACCTTGTCACTTGACGATTTTGTCGTAACATTTTTTACTTCCGGGCCCGACACACTCACTTTCCCGGTCAAGGTCTATTCGATGGTACGTTTTTCCGTTACACCGGAGGTCAATGCCGCTTCCACTGTTTTGATATTGATAACAGTGGCTATTGTACTGGTGGCCCTTCGTTTTCAGTCGCCTGATAAAATCAAAGCGGAGCATTGATGATGAGTGCACCAATCATCGAAATCAAAGCAGTCACGAAATTCTTTGGCAAACTCAAAGCCGTTGATAATGTCACGCTCGAAGTAGCTAAAAATGAATTTTTTGCCCTGCTTGGCCCTTCGGGCTGCGGCAAGACTACATTGCTTCGAATGATTGCCGGATTTTCCAACCCCACTGAAGGCCAGATACTGATTGACGGGCGCGACATGAGCGCTATTTCTCCTGAAAACCGCCCGGTGAACATGGTATTCCAGTCCTATGCAGTATTTCCACACATGAATGTGCAGAGCAATGTTGGTTATGGCTTGCAGGTCACGGGAGTTGCAAAACCGGAAATCAATTCAAGGGTAGATGAAGCGCTGGAACGTGTTGGCCTTGGTGAATTTTCATCACGCATGCCCGACCAGCTTTCCGGCGGCCAGCGCCAGCGTGTGGCTTTAGCACGTGCACTGGTAAAAAAACCGAAGGTTCTATTGCTGGACGAGCCGCTTTCAGCGCTCGATGCCAAGCTGCGTGAGCAGATGCAGTTGGAGCTGGCCAATCTGCAGGCAGATGTTGGTGTTACTTTTATCATTGTTACCCATGATCAGGATGAAGCCCTGTCGATGGCCGACAGAATTGCCGTCATGCGTGAAGGCGGCGTTGAACAAACAGCATCGCCCGGCGAATTATATGAAACCCCGCGCAATCGTTTTGTTGCCGATTTTATCGGTAAGGTAAATCTGATTGAAGGCGAGGTCAGCGGTAGTACAGGTGGGAAACTGTCGGTCAGGACTGATACGCTTGGTAAAGTGACGTTACCATTTGATGGCAATGCCAAAGGTGAAATCTGCCTGGCGATCAGACCGGAAAAAATCAATATTTCTAAAATCAGGCGTGATACAAAAAATAATATTGCAGCAGCGGGAAAAATCGTTGACTGGGCATATTACGGAGATAATTCGCACATGATTGTTGCCAGTGAAAATGGCCAGCGCCTTGGTGTCGTCATTCAAAACACCAGCCGTGACAGCGTTGATGCACTTGATATTGGCGATGAGGTGCATCTGTCCTGGTCGGCGGATGATATGCTGGTGCTCAATGACTGATAACATCACAATTGCGCTGGACAGTTTCATTGCGGATAATCCTGACATTGAACGCATAGAAGCGCTGTTTCCCACAATAAACGGCATCTATCGCGGTAAATGGATACCGGCCAAAGACATTGCTAAACTGGCAAATGGTGGCCTGCGCCTGCCAATTTCAACCTATGCTTTGGATAGCTGGGGGATTGATGTTGATGGGGCGGGGCTTGGAATAATCAGTGGTGACCGCGATGGTGTTGGCGTACCGGTAATCGGTTCGCTTGCGCGTATCAGCTGGTCAAAAGTACCCACAGCGCAAATTCTGATGAACCTTGAGTTGCGCGACGGTGCCAACACCCCCTGCCCCTATGACCCGCGCCAGCAATTGGCGATGATGGCAAATCGCTTTTCGAAAAAAAGGCTGACACCGGTAATTGCAACAGAACTTGAGTTTTATCTGATAAAACCGGTTGATCGCGAAAATCCTCGCCCGGTGCCCTTCCATGAAATATCTACAGGTAACCTCAACAATCTTGATCAGATGGCCGATTTCGAACCGGTACTGAACGAAATTCGCAAAGCCTGCGACTTACAAAATGTGCTGGCTGACGTAATGATTGCCGAAGCGGGCATGTGCCAGTTTGAGATCAATTTCAAACATGTCAGTGACCCATTACTTGCCGGTGATCAGGCGATGTTATTCAAGCGCATCGTCAAAGGTTGCGCCAAAATGCATGGCATGGAAGCGACTTTTATGGCCAAACCCTTTGGTGACGATCTGGGTAGTGGCATGCATGCCCATGTCAGCATATTGGATCATAAAGGCAACAATATCTTTGAAGGTAAGGGCAACAAACCCTCTTCCAACCTGCTCCATGCAACAGGTGGCCTGCTGTCTTCGATGCGTGAGTTACAGGCGATATTCGCACCGAACCTCAATTCCTACCGCCGTTTTGCGGAAGGATCATTTGCACCAAACCTGGCGAACTGGGGCCTTGATCACCGTGCGGCAGCAGTTCGACTGCCGGAAATTTCCGGCCCGGCGGCCCGCCTTGAACATCGAATTTGCGGGGCGGACACCAACCCCTATCTGGCACTGACCGCAATCCTGGGCGGGATATTACACGGGTTGGAGAACAAAATTGATCCCGGCGAACCGATTGATGACAGTGCCAACAATACCGCAATGCAACTGCACCATGACTGGAAAAACTCAGTAGACGATTTTTCTGATTCAAAGCTGGCAAAACACATGTTCGGTGAAGATTTTCACCGGGTATATTCAATTTTGCGACGCTATGAGATTGGTAAAATGCAGACGCAAATCAGTGATATTGAGCTGGCGCTATATCTGAAAGGTGCCTAATCAACATTTTTCCCAGACAATATACCAGGATTCAGCCTCATCGCTCTCGACATAATTGCTGTCCTCCTCGCTGCTGAGGGTTCTCATTATGCCAGCTTGCGTCAGTTCATCGACTTTTGCGGCAAACCCGGCTGGTTGCCAGTAATTCTTGCGGATAACCGTAACAAACCGCCCCCCAGACTTTAATATTCTGAACAATTCATCCAGACAATCTGATTTCACATGGCCATGGGTGAAGGTTCCAACACAGGTGATGGCGTCATAGGTATTGTCACCAAGGCTGAGCGGTTTATTCAAGTCTGCTTCAATTAGCTGGCTATACACCCCGCGCTGGCGCGCCATTGCCAGCATTGGCGCTGAATAGTCCATGCCGTCAATATCAGTATATCCCAGGGCAGCCAGTTCTTTACCGGCCAGGCCGGTTCCTGTTCCCACATCCAGTATTTTATCAGATTTGTTTTCGAGATAGCTGGCCAGCAGAATTGCTGCCTTTTGCGGAGTTAGATAACCCAGGCCGCCAACCATCGTATCATCATAGGTCGCCGCCCAATCCTTGTAAAAAGTCTTGGTTTCTTCATCACTGGTCAGCGAATAAGCGCGCTTCAACATCGCCCTGGCTGCTGAATCAATAGGTTTTTTGCTGGTCATCATCAAATACTATTACCAGATTCAGGCGAAATTAATGCTGTTTGACAGCGGCATATTTCTGATGCGCTGACCTGTAACATCAAAAATGGCATTGGCCAGAGCGGGGATGGAAGGCGGAGTTCCCACTTCACCTACGCCGCCTACTTTCTTATATGTTTCAAGTATTTCCACATCTATCTTCGGGCATTGATTTATGCGCATTGCGTCATAGGTATCGAAGTTATTTTCCATCACCTCACCTTTTTCGAAGGTGATTTCCTGCCCCATCGCAGATGACAGTCCAAAAACAATGCCCGACATCAATTGCGCTTTGACGATGCTCGGATCAAACACCGTTCCAAGCTCAACCGCCGCCCACACATTTTCTATGCGCACTTCATCATCCACCAGGCGTATCTTGATAACTTCTGCCACCCAGGAGCCAAATGACAGTACATGGGCAATACCCATACCCACGCCATCTTCGCGCGGCTTTCCCCATTCGGACATTTGCGCCACTTTATTCAGCGCACCTGTTGCAGCGGGGTAGTCGGCCATCAGTTTCAGGCGCATATCCAGAGGATCGAGCTCTGAAGCTTTGGCAATTTCGTCCATAAAACACTCGTGGAAAAATCCATTGAACGAATTTCCGACCGATCGCCAGAAACCGACCGGTATCGGGAAATTTGTCTGTGTGCCGCGAACCTTATAGTTTTCAATCGTATAGGGCTGATCAAAACAACCCTCCTGCATGGTGCGGTCGGGACCGGCGGGTGAAAGTGAGGGGAATGTTCTTCCCATAAAACTCTTGATAATTGACGGTGAACCAATGTGGATATCCACACTTTGCGGCCCCTCACCTTTCTTAAAACGTGCACGCATTTTTCCAACCGCCGCAGGCCGATAGGTGTCGTGGGTAACGTCTTCTTCGCGTGTCCATGTCACTTTTATCGGCATGCCATCGGTTTGTTTGGCCATTTCCACGGCATAACCGACATAATCCACTTCTGCGCGTCGTCCAAAACCGCCGCCAAGATAAGTAGTATGAACGATAACATCATCTGCATCCACATCAACCAACCCGGAAGCCGTTTGTTGAATTACCGTTGGCATCTGGTTAGGAGCCCAGATTTCCAGCACACCGTCCTTAAACTGCGCAGTGGCATTCATCGGTTCCATGGTTGTGTGAGCGAGATAGGGCGCGGTGTATTCCACTTCCAGCATCTCATCTCTTGGTGCATCGGCAAATGACAGTTCGGTGTCGCCATCATCGCGCAATGAGGAACCGGGGTCCTCCTTCATTATTTCACGCATTTTATCAAACAAGGCGCTGTTGAACTTGGGGTATTGTGCTTCTTCCCACTCCACTTCCAGCGCCTCTGCCCCCTTGAATGCGGCCCATGTGTTGGTGGCGATAATACCAAAGCCTGAACCGGCTGAAGTTTCCAATGGTACAATTTTAGTGACACCAGGCACTTTCAGGGCAGCGCTTTCATCAAAGGAGCGTGCTTTCGCGCCAAATCGCGGCGATATTTTTACCGTGCCATAAACCATGTCCGGCAATTCCACATCGGTGCCAAAGACTGCTCTGCCGGTAACCTTGTCCGGCAAATCTACTCTGGGGGGTGATTTACCCAGCAGTTTCCAGTCTTTTTTATCTTTGAGCACAATGTTGGCTGGCGCACTGCGTTTGGCGGCTGCGCTTGCCAGTTCGCCATAGGTTAGAATTTCACCTGTGGCAGGATTGGTAATTTTTCCACCACCTGTTTGCAGTGTTTGCGCATCTACCTGCCAGTTTTCAGCGGCAGATTCCAACAGCATTTGGCGCGCAGATGCTCCAGCCATGCGCAATTTTTCGTAATAGTCGCGAATGGAGGTGGAACCGCCCGTTGCCTGAATTGCCAGTACCTTTGCCAGTGGCTTCATGGCCGAGCGAACTGTTCGCGCGGTAAAACTCTCGTCAAAAAACGCGAATGGCCCGCCGTCAGTAAATGCAGCTTCATTATAATAGACCCAGGCGCCAATGCCATGTTCAACATTTACTTCGTCGAGGCTAACATCCAGTTCTTCCGCCACCAGGGCTGCAAGGGTAGTGCGTATGCCCTGCCCCATTTCAGCGCGCGGGGCGATGATGGTAATTGCATTTTCATCGGTGATTTTGACAAATGGATTAAATGTCACCTCACCCTCCTCCAGATCTTTTTCCAGCGGATTGGGGTAAGGTTGTGAGACATAATAATAACCAAATGCAACACCCCCGGCGATGGCAGCGGAGCCAATCAGAAATGTACGGCGTGCTATTTTTGCAATTCCCATGATTATGCTCCCATCTTTGCTGCCTGCTTGATAGCAGCTCGTATCCTGGGATAAGTGCCACAGCGGCACAGATTGCCACTCATTGCATCATCGATATCTTCATCACTGGGGTCACTATTATCACGCAGTAAGGCAACGGCACTCATGATCTGTCCTGACTGGCAATAACCACACTGCGGCACCTGCTGGCTGATCCATGCCTGCTGTACCACATGCAGATTATCCAGATCACCAATTCCCTCAATTGTCGTCACTTCACCCTCAACGTCTCCAATCAATGTCTGGCAGGAGCGCACCGGTTCACCGTCGATATGAACCGTACAGGCACCACAAGCGGCAATGCCGCATCCAAATTTTGTACCTTTAAGTCCGGCCAGATCGCGCAATGCCCACAACAACGGCATTTGCGGATCATCGCCAACATCAACTCTGGTGCCGTTTACGGTGATTTCCATGAATATATACTCCCCTGGCGCTTCATACTTTACTGCGCTGTTTTTTTGATAATGTAATTACTAATTTCGCCTTATCAAGATAATCCGGTGGAATTCATCCATTAACAATTGGTAAATGTTGTTTTATTGCCCTTATCGCCGTAGGGTAATCGTACAAATGCTCTTGTGCAGTTTATATGCAAATACAGAGCTAATAAATTTGTGTCTGCAGGCCGATGCTGACATGGCAAAATAACAGGGAGATTATCATGAAATATATACTGGGCCTATCAACGGCAATCGCAATGACAATGACCGCAGGCAGCGCCATGGCGCAGTACTCGCTTTCGATACTGCATTTCAATGATTTTCATGCGCGGTTTGAAGAAATCAACCGGTTTGATTCAGCTTGTTCAGAAAAAAATGCGGCTGAGAAGAAATGTTTTGGCGGCATTGCACGGCTGAAAACCAAACTTGACGAACGCCGTGCGGCTCTCGACAAAGAAGGCCAACCCAATATTCTGGCTGTTGCCGGTGACGCATTTCAGGGCACGCTGTTTTATACAAAATATAAAGGCCGCGCCACTGCCAGCTTTTTCAATTCCATGAACATCGATGCATTTGCTTTGGGCAACCACGAATTTGATGATGGTCCAACAGGCCTTGCTGCTTTTGTTGGTCGCGCACAATTTCCAATCCTGGGCGGCAACGTCAATGTCTGGGCAGAGCCATTGCTGGCAAACAAGATACCCGGATACAAGATTATCGAAAAAGGTGGTGAACGTGTCGCCCTGATCGGTATTGTCACCACTGACACAGCAAACATTGCTTCCCCCGGCCCTAACGTCAAATTTATTAGTAATGAAACCTACCTGAAAGCGGTTATCCCCGATATTCAGGCCCAGGGTGTTAACAAAATTGTGGTGATTTCCCATGTGGGATTGCCCGAGGATATTCAACTGGCTGAAAATGTGCCGGGTATTGATGTAATCATCGGCGCGCATTCTCACACTTTACTTTCAAATACCGACCCCAAGGCAACGGCCCCCTACCCTGAAGTGGTTCGTGGACCGGATAATAACCTTGTCGCAATTGTGCAGGCCTATGCCTATTCCAAATATCTTGGTGAAATCAAGGTTGATTTTGATGCGGACGGCAATGTCACCAATGCCAGCGGTGAGCCACATCTGCTTGATGCCAGCGTTGAGCCCGATGAAGTGTTTGCCGCGCGTGTTGCTGGGCTGGCCGGGCCTCTGAATGAAGAAAAGAACATTGTGGTTGCCAGTGCAGCTACTACGATTGATGGCAACCGCAAAAGCTGCCGGGCAGTTGAGTGCGAGATGGGCAATCTGGTTTCAGATGCGATTTTAGCGCGCGTAAAAGACCAGGGCATTTCCATTGCCATTCAAAATGGCGGCGGGCTTCGTGCATCGATCGATGTTGGTGATATCACCAAAGGCGAAGTTCTAACGGTTCTGCCATTTCAAAACACACTTGCCACATTCAAGCTGAAAGGCTCCGATGTCATTGCCGCGCTGGAAAATGGCGTCAGTCAGGTGGAGGATGGCAAAGGCCGCTTCCCGCAGGTTGCTGGTTTGCGTTACGCCTGGGATTCCAGTGTTGAACCGCTCAAAGGCCGCATCAAACAGGTGCAGGTGATGGATGGTGACAAATGGGTGGATATCGACCCGGATAAAGCCTACGGCGTTGTCTCCAACAACTTCATGCGTTCGGGTGGCGATGGCTACAAGGTTTTTGCCAAAAACGGAATGGATGCCTACGACTACGGCCCAAATCTGGAAAACGTAGTCATGGATTATCTGAAAGACAATTCCCCTTACAAGGCCTATACCGATGGTCGTATCGTACAGGGCGTATCGATGGATGCGATGATGAAAAATGATGATGGTACTATGATGAAAATGGAAGACGGTACCATGATGAAAAAAGACGACATGGCTAAGAATGATGACGCCATGATGAAAAAGGACGATAAGGCCAAAAAAGACGATGCCATGATGAAAAAGGACGATAAAGCCAAAAAAGACGACGCCATGATGAAGAAGGACGACACTATGATGGCAAAAGGAGATTACACCGTTAAAGCCGGTGATAATCTATGGAACATAGCCAAAAAACAATATGGCGACGCCAAAATGTGGAAGAAAATCGAAGATGCCAATGGCGTTGAAAATGTACGCCGTTTGAAGATTGGCCAGATGCTGAAAATTCCGAAGTAATCGTTATTCGACATATAAAAAATACAAAAGGCGGGAATTTCATTTCCGCCTTTTGTATTTGCACTAACCCACAAACCCTTTTTTCGTCAGGAAATAAATCCACCGGACAAATTAAGCTGATATAATAATCTGTGCTCATCCATGATCTCTTCTTTTCCCTCAAAACGATCAACCATTCCCCTCACAGATGTCT
>JAKISV010000115.1 GCA_021648425.1 Rhizobiaceae bacterium | reverse complement strand
TTAAGGCGGCTGGTGGCCCGAATGTCGAACGAGCTTTCGCGGATTTGCTTGACGGTTGTGATCCCTGCCAAGGGCAGAAAAAATCCGAAATGGTTTGGGAAATCGGTAAACGCACAAATGATTGGCGGGAAATCTGAGGTCAGGTCTTCAGCCTCCAGATCGATGCCATCCGTGGCCAGCACAAATTTCGCCTTGGCTTTGGCCGTGGCGGGACTTGCCTTTAAGGCCGCAAGAGTTTTGGTAACTTCGCCTTCGGGGCATACTGCAATATGGATGTTGTTAGTTTGTAGGACACCGCCCAGATTAGATTTGTTGGACGATCCGCTGCGCAGGCGTTTGATGGTTGTCGGCTTATTGCCAAAGGCTTCAAGGAATGCATACGGGAATTCATCGGCATCAAAATCAAGTTCCGCGAGGGTAGAAATTGCTTCTTCGATTTCAACAGCGTTCATTTATCCCTTCCCTCTCCTGCAAATGCACTAATACACGATTTATCAATTTTGGTGTTAATTCATCATTTTCGCAAGTCTGGCCTTTTGGTGTAATGCTTTTGATAATTTCTCTCTGGCGATTTTCGCTCACCTTGCCGTAGCTGGTGAAAGTTGTCAGCACATTTTCATGGGAAAGGTTTTGGCTCCATGCTTTAAATTCCTCCGGTGTCCGGCAAACTCTCTCTCCCAATTGTGCCAGTGTGTGGCGAATAGAGTGGGGATGGAAATAGGGCAGGTCCACCGCTTCATAAGCCGCCTTGAAAATCTCTCTTATCGGACCAGTGCTTGACCAATGAGTACGTTGCAGACCTTTGGCGGCAAAGCCACCGTTTTGATCTAACTTAACAAGCGTTGAAGGAAACAGCGGATCATCACCACCAAAAAACAAGTTGTTTGTCAGGTGGTCAATCCATTCAGCGGCGATTTCCTCAATACCGTCACCAACCGGGAAAAATGTTGTTTTTGTGGTCTTGCGAAACTTGGTTTTACCGTTCTTGCATCCTGATAGACAAATCGCTTTTGCAGATCGACATTGGTAATTTTTAGGGACGCAAGCGCATCGGCTCTTGCTCCTGTAAGCAACGCAAAGGCAACCAGCGCCCGGTTTCGTTTTTCGATGTCGGTTTCAAAGGGCATTTGAAAAAGTGTGTGCGTGACCTGTTCAAGCGATGGAGCAGACCTTTGCCGCCTGGCGTTAGCGATATGGCTATCATTTGCCGATGGGTTGAAATATTCGCAATCGGAATAACTGACCCTTGATTTATAGCCGGGCTGCCCCGCCAGCCAGAAAAAGAACGCCTTGACCGCAAGTAGCCGGGAATGAATTGTCGCAACAGCCAAGGGCCTTTTGGTTTTTGAACTTATCAACCCTGACAAATCACGTTTATATTTGCGCGCCTGTTCGATATGGAAAGCTGCAAAATCCTTATGCCTGGTGGATTTTTCAAAGTCCGCAATTGCAGCAGCGGCAATATCTGCGCTCTTTACAGACAATCGTTGTGCCTCCTCCAAATATGCAAGATATTGGTGCTTGATGCGTTCGTTTTTGGGATTGTGCTTACTCATTGATCTTGTTCCTGTTGCAAGTGATCATTTAGGCAGGGAGGTGGCCTATTGCTTATAGGTTCATCACCTTGCTTGAATGTCAGTCGTAAAACGGTGCTTATCTCTGATAATTTGCTTTTTGATATCCGCTTGAACATCAGGCTTGAACAGATGCTGCAAAGGCCCAGCATGTTTGGAATATTGGAATTCTTGCAGTCAATTTCCGCCTCACCAAAGGCGATTTTTCGGGGGCTTTTACAAGTAAAACAATAGCACTCATCCAATGCACATTTTTGCTTTGGCCTGGACCTGGATTTTAGGAAATCAATCAAATTCGCGCCACTAATCAGCGCTGGTTTGCGGTCTTGTATTGCCACAAGTCCGTTTTTAATCCATCGCCAGACCGTGGCTTTACTAACACCCAAAAGGCGGGAGACTTCTTCCACTGTATAGCTACGATGAATTTTCACCAGCCACCAACTGGCACGTTTTACCAACGAGCAACCCCTACCCGTTGGCTTTGGGTAAATTATTTAAATAATTTTCAATGTCCCTGGCAAGGAAGATGGTCTTCCTCCCAATTTTGCGGGGGGTTATGTTCCCGGCTTTGATTTCGGCATAAAGCTTTGAACGGCCAATGCCGATTTCTCGCATCGTTTCTGTAACGGTATAAGCTTGCTTGTGCATGTCTGTGTGTCCTTAGTTTACTATGTGGACACAAATGCTATCCTAGCTACTTAACTAAATAATCGTATGGATGTTTAATTTTTTTTCCACGAAGTATAGTATATTCTTGCTCATCGATTTTTGTTTTGGACCCCAGTATTGCTGCCCAACGTTTAAAGGCTGAAATTGGATCGGAGTCGACTTTCAAAACCTTAAATCCGTCGGAAAGATATTTAGCAAATTTGCTTGCTGGATTAAGATAGAACGGGGCATTTTTTCCAGTATTGCGCCACCATAAGATTCTCAATCCATCAACGGCGTGCACTGCTTCCCAATTTATGTTGGAGCGGTCGTGAGTACGATCGATTGCAATATTAACGCTCGCGCAAAAATCCGTCATTGTAGCATCAAGTTGGTCGGTTTCATTTAAATCGACTATGTCTAAAATGAAATCCAGCAATATTTCTTGTGATTCTTTAGTTTTAGATTTGTCATCACTAAGAGCTATGCTTAGCGCCAACCAATAGCCATGTTCCATTGCGGATATTTGGGTGATCATTTTTGAAAATTTTTTGATTTCTTTTCTAGCATTGCTTTGACGAACTGTTTCCAAAGGATTTCCGGAATAGCGCGTCCATATCCATTCAAGTTCAAACGCGGCAGTATCAGGTTCGCCGATAAAATGAGGAAAATATTGTGAAAACGTACTATCAAACTCGATCAGCGATTCAAGATAGCTATCAGAAACCTTTGGGAATTGTTGTCTTAACTTCTTAAATACTAACTTACTCATGTCATCGGGTCACCTACAACGCCTGATACTGAAGCAATAGCAGTTTGAATATAGCAAATATTGGATAAACACTATGTATTTAGTGGCAATTACCAAGGCATGAATATATTACCTCCGCCCACCATTCACACATTTTAACCCGTTCTTCCCAATAGGTTGCCCGGTGATAAGCGTTTCGCACTTCATCTGCACCAATATGTGATAGCTCTGCTTCTACAGCGTCTGGTGCCCATAAGCCACTTTCATTCAACAAAGAAGATGCGCTGGCTCTAAATCCGTGGGCTGTCACTTCTGACTTCGTAAAACCCATCCGACGCAATGCCGCGTTCAAGGTGTTTTCACTCATCGGTCGCAACGGTGACTGATAAGACGGAAAAACAAGTTTCCGGTGACCAGTAAGAATATTATGCGCTTTCAAAACTTCAATTGCAGCCTTTGAAAGAGGTTTTTTATGAGGCCGCCTTGTTTTCATTCGCTCCTTAGGGATTTCCCAAACTGCATTTTCCAAATCAAATTCTGACCATTCAGCCTGGCGCAACTCCCCCGGCCTTGGGTAAAGAAACGCCATAAGCTTTAGTCCGGCGCACGTTTCAGGTGCACCTTCATAACTCCACACAGCGCGAAGCAAGCCTCCATAACTCTCTTTATCAGTGAAAGCCGCTCTATGGGATACGACAGGCGTTATCAAGGCACCGCGCAAGCCAAAAGTTGGATCATTTTCAGCTCTTGCGGTGGCAATGGCATATCTAAAAACCTGCCCGATTTCAGCGCGTAATCGCCTTGCAGTTTCATAATTTCCTTTTCCTTCAACCGATCTCAAAGGAATGAGAATATCAGCAGCAGTTATTTCCGTGATCGGGCGATGATTAAGATAGCTTGCCGCTAAACTAAGCATCCAACGCTTTTTCTTTATTGTGGTTTCAGCCTTATTTTCTTTTTCCAGTTTGGCCAAAAATTCAGCAGCAATCGCACCAAAAGTGTTTTCTGATTGAATACGCCTTTGTTGTTTATCTTGTCTGGCAACATCCGATGGGTCAATCCCGTTGGCAATCATCGTTTTGGCTTGATCTCGTTTTTGCCTTGCATCTGCGAGTGTCACACTGGGGTATTTGCCAAACGACAAAGTTTTCTGCTTGGCAGCAAACCGGTATGCCATACGCCAAAGCCGTGAGCCTTGCGTTGAAACCTGCAGATATAACCCACCGCTATCACTGTAACGCATTGGTTTATTGGTTGGTTTTATCGATCTTATGGATGAATCAGTGAGGGGCATTGTAAAATTGTTGGTACTTTTTTCTGAGGCTTTCGCTAAATCATACTATATACCAACAAAAATACCAACAATTCTAAAAACTACCAACGGATTAAAGAAAACAGGAATGCACAAGAGTGGAAATTCAACCCGTTGCTGACAAGGGTTTTAGGGGCATAAATGAATAATAATGGATAGGAAAAAACAAACCAATGGTACCCCCCGCCGGAATCGAACCGGCACTCCGTTAGGAACGGGATTTTGAATCCCGCGCGTCTACCAATTCCGCCAGAGGGGCCCTTTAGGGGTACGGGGTGATATTGGTGTTGCATGTATATAGGGAAGTGTTTTGGGGTCAATAACAAATAGCCAAAATTTACAGTTCGGTATTGTGGCACTTTACATTTTCGCCAGATCGGTCAAACAGGTGTTTTCAGGAAAGCGACTACCGGAGAGAATCGAATATGCTGCGCAAATTGTATGATTGGGTGTTCGCGCTGGCCGAACATCGCCGCGCCACCTGGGCTTTGGCGGGCGTCTCTTTTGCGGAAAGTTCGGTATTTCCCATTCCGCCTGATGTGCTGCTCATTCCAATGGTTCTGGCTAATCGCCGCAAGTGGATTCTTTATGCTGGAATATGCCTGGTTGCCTCAATTCTGGGGGCATTTTTGGGCTATTATATTGGCGCTGTATTGTATGATTCGATTGGCAAACCAGTCCTTGCATTTTACGGGAAGGAAGATTCGTTTGAGGAAATTATTGTCTGGTATAATAAATGGGGTGGCTGGGGAGTTTTACTGGCAGCCGTGACGCCATTTCCTTATAAAGTGCTGACGATATTTTCAGGCGCCACCGGGCTTAATCTTTTTGTCTTCACAATTGTCAGCATACTGGGGCGTGGTATGCGATTTTATCTGGTTGCCGGATTGCTATATTATGTTGGCGATCCTATTCGTGAGTTTATTGAAAAACGCCTGGGGCTGATGTTTACCCTTGGTATGGTTTTATTGATTGGCGGGTTTGTCGCGGTAAAATTTCTGTTTTAGGAGAACAAACACAGTGCAAGGAATTCTGAACTCCCCAATCAGGCTGGCTTTGCTGGTGTTTCTTGGCATGATTGCGGTGATTGCCAGCGTATTGGCCTTTGAACATCTGGGGGGTTATATTCCCTGCGCGCTTTGCCTGAAACAACGTGAACCTTATTATGCGGCAATTCCGGTGGGGCTGATTGCTTTGATCGGGTTGCAATGGAACTGGCCCAAACTTCTGGTGCAAAGCGCATTGGTTATTACCGGTCTGCTTGTAATGTATTCACTGGCGCTGGCCGCCTATCACAGTGGCGTTGAATGGGCCTGGTGGGCTGGCCCAAGTGAATGTGCGGCTTCGGGGGGGAGCGGTGAAACAACGGCAACGGCTGAAAGCCTGTTGAGCCAGCTCAGCCTTTCCAAACCGCCATCGTGTGATGAGGCAGCGGGGCGGTTTCTCGGGCTTTCTTTTGCCGGATGGAATGTGGTGGTGAGTGCGATAATTGCCTCTATGGCATTTCGTGCGGCAGCAGTTGCCGGCAACAAAAACTGATCACGGCTCCAGTTCGCTGTCCCAATAGAGAAAATCCATCCAGCTCTCATGCAGATAATTGGGAGGAAATTTGCGGCCGTTTTTGTGCAGGTCTTCAATGCTTGGCATGAAGGGTTTTTGGGCGGGCCACATTTTTGCGGCTGCCGGCAGTTTGTTGCTTTTACGAAGGTTGCAGGGTGAGCAGGCGGCAACGACATTCTGCCAGGTTGTTTTTCCACCCCTGGAGCGCGGAATGACGTGATCAAAAGTCAGCTCTGAGCCATCGCCGCAATATTGACAACTGAAACGGTCGCGCAAAAACACATTAAATCTTGTGAAAGCGGGATTGCGCGAGGAGCGCACATAGCTTCGAAGGCTAACCACGCTGGGCAGTCGCATCTGGCGGGAAGGCGATTGGATGCTGAAATCATATTCAGCAACGATATCCACCCGGTCGAGAAAAACCGCTTTGATGGCATCCTGCCAGGACCAGAGCGACAAAGGGTAATAACTCAACGGCCGGTAATCGGCATTGAGTACCAATGTGGGATGCGCGTCGGGTGAAAAATGTATGCTCACAGCTTCCATTCACAACATTGCTTCGTTCCTGCGGGCAATATAATAGCACTATGAGCAGCTTGGGAAGGCCAAAGTGTTTTCCTTCCTATGGTGTTGCATCGCGGCCCGCTTTTTTTGCTGCATACAGGCTCCATAAAAGGCGTGCAGCGACACCACGCCGGGGGGACCATTGTCGAGCCAGAGTATCCAGTTCTTTTGCGGTTGGGCGCTCTTTCATTGAAAAAACCACTCTAGCTGCTTCACGCAGAGCCAGGTCGCCTGAAGGGAAAATGTCGCTGTGGCCGACACAAAACAGCAGGTAGACGTGGGCAGTCCAGGGGCCGATGCCTTTGATTGCAGTCAGGTGCGATATGGCATCATCCACGCGCTTTTCGCCCAGTGTTTTTAAATCAAGCTCATTGTTGATAATTGCGGTACTGATGGCGCTTAAGGTCACTTGTTTGGGTCGTGATAAACCAATTGTTCGCCAGATTTTTTCACCGGCATCAAGATAGGTTTGCGGGGTGAGTGGTGTGATGTGGCTGATGAAACGCTGGTGAATGGCATTGGCGGCAGCTTTGGAAACAAGTTGCGAGATGACAATTTGCGAAAGGCCCTCAAAACCTGCAGGCCGCAGACGCAACGGGACTTTCATTCCTGCAGAATTGACGGCATGCAAAGCCCGGGCGAGTTCGGGGTGGTCTTCCACCAGCTGAGCCAGGGCATTATCAACATCCTGGATGGTTTTTATTCTGGACAATAGAGTTTCCGTGGAGTTTCCGTTTTTATTAATTTTCCGTCCGGGTTAAACAGACACCATGCAACAACCGGTTTTCAGATTCGCGCCCACCCCCAATGGATACCTGCATCTGGGTCATGCCTATGCAGCCTTGTATAACCAGAAAATCTGCAAAGCGCACCAGGGTACTATGCTGCTTCGTATGGAAAACACTGATATCGGGCGATGCAGCACTCAATATGAGGATGCTATTTTGGAAGATCTGGAGTGGATCGGGTTCAAGTGGCAGGGGGATATCCGGCGCCAAAGCGAGCATTTTGATTATTATCGTTCGATACTGGACGGGTTGGAGGCGCGCGGATTGGTATATCCTGCATTTTTGAGCAGGAACCAGGTTAAGAAGCAAATTGAGGATTGGCAGCAAAAAAATGGTGAGACCTGGCCACGTGACCCCGATGGCGGGGTTCACTATCCGGGAAATGATCGCAAACTTGAGGAAATAAATCGCGCTGAGCTAAGGTTGGAAAATCCAAATTTTGCCCGCAGACTGGATATTGAAGCGGCACAAAATTCCCTTGACCGAGATAAGGCAGACAATCTTTCATGGCAGGAGGTTGAGTGCGATGATGAGGGTGCTGGCGCAAAAACCACGACGATAAAATGTGAGCTGGGGCGCTGGGGTGACGTGGTGATGGGCAGGCTGGAAATTCCAGCGAGCTATCATCTGGCCTGCGTAATTGATGATGGTATTCAGGGCATTACCCACGTGGTTCGCGGGGAAGACATGGAGCCTTCAACCTCGATTCACCGGCTGTTGCAGGAAGTGCTGGAAATTGATGAACCGGTTTATTGTCATCATGCGTTGATTGTTGATGAAAATGGCGTCAAATATTCCAAGCGGTATGGGGATACGGGCCTTCGTGAATTGCGGGAGGCGGGGATGAAACCTGAGGATATTCATCAGAAAATCGGTATTCAGCCCTGATTGTTTTGTCCGTTCATATGACGAACGGTAGCGGCATTCACTTCTGCACCGATGATGAATATTGCAGCAATCATGTAGAGAAACACCAAAGCTATCATGATGGAAGCCAGTCCGGCATAGGTCGAGATATAGGTGGAAAACCCTTCCAGGTAGGTGGCAAAACCAAGGGAGGCCGGTATCCAGCAGGCAAGGGTGAAAATGATGCCTGGCACGGTGGATTTAAAGGTTCTGCTGCCAGCCGGCAGCCATTTGTGGCAGGCGAATAAACCGACGGTCAAAACAGTGATGGTGATCAGTTCGGGTTGATAGCCGCCCAGTTCCAGATAGGGCAGTATCCAGGATAAATATTGCGCTGCCAGCGATTTGGCGAGTGGCAGTAAAACCAACAGGAAACTGATGGAAAGCAATACGGCACTGCCGATGAACACAAAAAACAGGCTTTGGATGCGGGTTCTGATCCAGCTTCGACTGTCTTCAACACGGTAGGCCCGGTTGAGTGCGACACGCAGTGCTTCAACGCCGTTGGAGGCAAATATCAGGGCGGCAAGTGCGCCAAAGGTCAGCAGATCGCCGCGCTGGTTGGTGAGCACATTTTGTATTTCGCGGGTTAAAGGTTCAGCAATGGATTTGGGCCAGGCGTCAAATATGACAGCAATTGCAGTATCTGAAAAACCTTCACTACCAAGGAAAGCAGCCAATGCTGCGCCGAAAATCAGAAATGGAAATAGCGCCAATATTACAGACAAAGCCACATGGCTGGCAATCGCCCAGCCATCATCACGATTAAATCGGGTTATAGCATCTCGCAGTATATTGAACACCAGACGGGCAATTTCCATTGAGCGGGTTCTTCTCAGTTGTAAATTATTTATGGATGTGGTTACCACGAAGATGATTTGCTGCAAATAGACGGGAACTATATTCAATGACAACAGATGTACCGGGGCAAAGAAGTATATTGATTACCGGGTGCTCGACTGGAATTGGCTGGTATTGTGCTTTGCAGCTAAAGCGCGATGGCTGGCAGGTCTTTGCCACA
>JAKISV010000114.1 GCA_021648425.1 Rhizobiaceae bacterium | reverse complement strand
TGCATGCCAGACCTCCGGCAGCAAAGGTACGCTTTGGCCGGGGTTGAGGCTGAGCTTTCCTCCCGGCGGCAGTTTTACAATATTGCCATCGCTGAGCACTTGCACGGGGGCATCATGATCGACACCGCCATTTTCATCGACCATGAATAATTCAAGTACCAGTCGGCCACCGCCACGGTTGATGATGTCTTCGGTTTTTACGATATGGCGATGCATGGGGGTCAGTTGATTTTTGCGCGAAATCATCAGTTTTTCGGCATAGAGCATGCCTTTACCGGTTTTCAGATTGTTTGAATTTCCATTGCGCAGGGTAAAAAGCAGCAGGCCCAGATCGTTGAATTTTCCCTGATTGTAATCAGTAATATCCCAACCCAGATTGGCATCAATAATCCCGGGTTGCCCGCTTTCCACCAGTTGATGCGGCGACCAATTGGCAAAGGGTGGCAGGGTGAAGCCGAATGAGGCCATGAATTCGCGGCCCTGGCGAATAATTTCGTTAATTTCACTGCGCAACATTTGCATCACCTCGACTTCGCGACTATTTGTAAACATCACCCTATTGCAGCAAGAAGAAGTGCGCCATGGCCAGTCCCAAATTTCGAACAGATTTTGATCCGGCCTATGGCAGGGCTGTTGAGCTCGCGCCTGGCGTAGAGCGCCTGACTGCACCCAATAAAAGCGCCTTCACCTTTCATGGCACCAATACTTATATCGTTGGCAAAAACAATGTGGCAGTGATTGATCCCGGACCGCTCATTGATGATCATTTTGAGGCGATCATGAGGGCTGTTAAAGGGCGTAGCGTGACGCATATTATTATCACCCACACCCATGTGGACCATTCTCCGCTGGCGGCGCGATTGAAAGAACAAACAGGCGCATCAAGCTGGGGGGAAGGACCACACCGTGCGGCGCGTGATTTGCATATTGGTGAAACCAATGTGCTGGATGCTTCGGGTGATAAGGATTTTGTGCCTGACCATGCGGTGACACACGGGCAGGTAATCGAAGGGGATGGCTGGGCTTTGGAAACCCTGCTGACGCCCGGCCACACCATGAACCATGCCTGTTTTGCCCTGGTTGGTACACCTTACATGTTTTCTGGTGACCATGTTATGGGCTGGGCAACTTCGATTGTGGCTCCGCCCGACGGGGCAATGAGTGATTATATGGCTTCGCTGGAAATTATGATCGGACGTGATGAAAGTGTATATTTTCCAGGTCACGGCGGCAGGCTTGAAAAGGCGCGGGAATTCTCACGTGCGTTGAGGGCGCATCGTAAAATGCGTGAAACGGCAATATTATCGCGTATTCGCAAAGGCGATCGCACTATTCCACAAATTGTGGCGGTGATTTATAAAGAGACAGACCCCAGGCTGCACGGGGCGGCGGGGCTTTCGGTATTAGCGCATATTGAAGATTTAATGGCCAAGGGATTTATCAGCGGCAACGGACCCGCTTCAATCACCGGGCAATATTGGCCTGCCTGACCCTTAATTGTCCACGGACCCTAGCCCTCGCCGGCAATTCCCAGAAGACTTTGGTCAAGATCGGCCAGGAATTTCTCGATGATAGAGGCATTGGAGCCAAAATCATGCTCGCCCCAACGCGAAGCTGAGCGCATCTCCACCAGGGTGTTTTCTTCTTCGCTGACGATTTTGATGACGATGTCATTCCTGAAAGCGAAGATCAGTGATGAGGTGACAGCGTCAACCAATATGTCGTCCAGGTGGGCGGATTCGAGTTGTGCAACTTCATCTGCGTTGTCTTGTTTTATTGGTTCTTCATTTTCTTCAGCAACTGTCGGCAATCCACGAATTTCTGTGATGGCCCAGCTGCGATCTGCGATAATCGAACGCACGGCCTCCAGCACCCTTTCAGGACCGGCAGGATATCGCCTCGGATTGATTTTGGGATAGGTTGTTAAAATCGCAGAAATTTCATCATCGCCGTAAGGTTCTTCAATACTGTTTGTTTGCGGAACATTGCGCGCGTTTCGCAAAGAACGGGTTTTTTCGCCATATTGAGGCAGCTCATCTAGGTTGGTGGAGATGTCATTGAGCGCGGGGTATTTCATGGCAAGACCAGCATATATGAAATACGGCGCGAGCATCGTAAATGACAAAAATATCCCCACTATCATCGCCTGCCCGCCTTTTACACCATCACTCCAAAGTTGAACGATGGCGTAAAGGGCAAACAGGATAGAGATAATCAGAAGGATAAAACCAAATGCCAGCAGGCCCATGGTCTGATTGGTGGTGATATAATCCCAGCGATGCATGAATATTGTCAGCAGAAAATAGGGCACAGCAAAAATTGCCAGCCTGCGGCACCAATATGCTGATTTAGATCGCCTGCGCGCTACCAGTCCAACCATTTTAATCTCATGTCATTGTTGTTTTTCAGCGTTATAGCGATTTCACACAAAAAGCAAAATTTGTTTTGACTACAAATCACCCTTTTATCTCCCCATTTATGCCCCATTGTCGCCTTGTGGACGCGATTTGTTCGGGTGGTAATTAATAATTGCTGGAGAACCCATGTTTTTTTCAAGTCCTGAAAATAAAAACCCACCATCATCTTTTTTGCCCAGTGCTTTTGAACAAGCCTTGTTGCAGGTAAATGAAAGGGACGGGTTCAGCGATGCAGTGACATTTGCTGCCGAACAGGCGGGATGCGAATTTCTGTTTGAAGTGCCCGGAACCCTGTTTGATCAGGATGGCGGGCGTGCGGCAGTCATTCGCTCTTGCATTGATCAGCGGGAAGATGGAGAAAAACCGAACTGTATTTTATATATTATTTTTGATGGCGAAGATGGTGTCATTCGTATCCTTGAAGAATTCGAAGCACCAGGCTCTGTGCAGGCAATGACACACTCTTATTCAAGGGTATTGGAATTTTTGTCCGGCATGGCGATTTCCAGCGGTCGGGCGCTGAACTAGAAAAACAATTCATCCAGTTGTGAAATATCGTCCACTATATGGTCCGCGTAGGGCTGTAGTTCTTCGCTGCCGGCAAGACCGCTGGTTACGGCCACTGCGACTGCCCCGGCATTCCTTGCAGCCAGCAGATCGTTGATGCTGTCGCCTACCATGGCGATTTGAGCGGGGGTGGTTTGGGCATGGCGGGCGAAGGCCGTTACCATGCCGGGTTCCGGTTTGGGGCCATGGCCTGAATCATAACCAGCCACATAAGAAAACAATGGCTCTATCCCCACCAGGCCCAGATGCCGCCGGGCGTTGTCTTCAGAATCGTTGGTGGCGACGCCCAATTTAATTCCCCTGGAAGCGAGCTTTTTCAGGGCTGGGGCGGTGACATCAAATATGCTTACGCTTTCCATAGTATATTCGTCGAAATACTTATCCAGCTGTGCGGCCAGATGGGTAGCTGAGGGATGGTTCAGCAATGGCTGCCATAATTGGGCAACAATGGCTGAGGTTCCTCCCACAATAACGGAGGTTGCCGGGCAGGTGTTGGTTGCAAGATCGAAATCGACGGCGGACGCCAGGGCGTTTTTTTTATCGATATCTCCCTCGCCAAGTTTGTCGATGACAAGGGCGCAGGCCTGAAAAAACGTATCGGCAAAATCGATCAGCGTTCCATCCTTGTCAAACAATATGGCTTTGATGGTCATTGATTTTGCAGTCCCTGATTTCATCAATAATCTCTATTGCACGCAAATTCGATTCGTGACTATCGTGAGGCCAGCATTATTCTTGATTAAGAGTCTGTTCGAGAAGTCCTGATGGCTTTGACGGGAGCTAATTTTGAACGCCTTTTTGCAAGAATTCGACGCCGAATGGCTGGTCATTTCAGGAGAATACTTGCAAAAAGGAGTCAAAATCAGTCCCGCCCTTCGGGTTTGGCCCATTTTACTCGCTATCAGCGGCCTCTTTCTTGCAAGGACACCCGGTCCGTGCAGCAAAAGAGGCCTTGATTTCGAGCAAAATGGGCCAAATCAAAGCCGTCAGGACTTCTCGAACAGACTCTAAGGCCAGGACTATGAACAAACCTACGCAATTATCAAACATGCAGGTGCGTGACGCGCGCGCTGTGCTGCATCCCTATACTGCTTTGCACAAACTGAAAGAAACCGGCTCGCTGGTGGTGAGTGAGGGCAAGGGCGTTTATATTTATGACAGCCATGGCAGGGAATATATTGAGGGCATGGCGGGCCTTTGGTGTGCGGGGCTTGGGTTTGGTGATGAGGAGCTAATTGAAGCGGGTAAACAGCAGCTTGATAAACTGCCCTACTATCATTTGTTCACCGGGCGCACAACGGAACCGGCGGTGGAACTGGCGGAAAAACTCAAGGAAATTTCGCCCGTTCCCATGAGCCATGTGTTTTTTACGGGTTCAGGCTCTGAAGCGAACGATACGCAGGTGAAGCTGGTCTGGTATTATAACAATGCGCTGGGGCGGCCGAACAAAAAGAAAATTATTTCCCGGGTGAAGGCCTATCACGGGGTGACGGTAATGACGGCCTCGCTCACCGGTCTGCCTGCTTTGCACAATGATTTTGATTTGCCGGTGGACAGGGTCATTCGCACTGATTGTCCGCATTTTTATCGTTTTGGCCATGAGGGGGAAAGCGAGGCGGAATTTCTGGCGCGGCTTGTAGTTTCGCTTGAACAGCTGATTGAAAAAGAGGGCGGCGATACGATTGCGGCGATGATTGTCGAACCGGTAATGGGGGCCGGTGGTGTATTGGTGCCGCCAGAGGGATATTTCCCGGCAATCCAGGAGGTATTGGCGCGCCATGATATTTTGCTGATATGCGATGAGGTCATTACCGGATTTGGCCGCACCGGCAACTGGTGGGGAGCGCAGACTTTTGACATCAAACCGGATCTGATTTCTGTCGCCAAACAATTGACCAGCGCCTATGCGCCTTTAGGGGCGGTGATGGTGCCGGAAAAAATTATGGATGCGCTTGAGGCGCAGTCTGAAAAACTTGGCATTTTTGGCCATGGATATACCTATGGCGGTCATCCGCTTGGGTGTGCGGTTGGTGTGAAAGCAATCGAGATTTACCAGAAACGCAATATTGTCGAGAAGGTTCGCACGATCGCGCCACTGTTTGAAAAACGTATGAAACAACTGGGCGAACTGCCCTATGTGGGCGAAGCACGCTTTTGCGGGTTGGTTGGCGGCGCGGAACTGGTGAAAGACAAAAAAACCCGCCAATCATTTGATCCCAAATCCGGCGTTGGATTAAAAGCTGCTGCATTCGCTCAGGAAGAAGGACTGATCGTGCGCGCCATTGGTGACACGATTTCGCTTTGCCCGCCGATGGTGATCAGTGAGGTGGAACTGAACGAATTATTCGACAGGCTGGAGCGTGCGTTTGCAAAGGTTGTGGACTGGATTACGCGCGAAAACCCTGCCTGATAAAAAACCGCTCAAGGCCGTCGACTGAATAAGGGAAGGAGTTGGCAACCCCTTCCCGATTTTTAAGACCTGTCAGATATTATTGAACAGTAATTGTAATCACGTCTGAAGATACCGGCGGATTGTGAGGGATATGATCCTTGTCACCAAGTACCAGCTGCAAAGTGTATTTACCTGGAGCCAGATCAAGCGTTTTTTCTGTTTGCCCTTTGCCAAAATGCAGGTGATTTTCATCTGCCGGAATAGAAGTGGTTAATTCTTCTGCACCATCTTCACCCTCGCCCAGAGGAGCGCGATTTAGCAAAATGTGGTGATGGCCGGTGTTATCCTTGTCAATGCCGGCAGGTGCCACGCCCATTCCAGATAGGCCAAACATCACTTTGACGGGGCCTTTTACGGTGTCACCGTCTTTGAGATTGATAAAATACTGTTTGGCACCTTCCATTGAAGGGGCGCCCTGAGCGAGTGCAATCGTTGCACCGGAAAGGCTGATAACGGTTGCAAGAATCGATGTCGTAATTATTTTCATAAATTTTCTCCAAAATGATCGTTAGCCGCGTATAATCACGGCACTATAGAAACACGCCACGGTCAGAATTATTCGAATGTTTGGAAAAAAAAGTTCTTTTGACGAAGTCAGAAGCGGGCTTAAACCGCTGTTTCCGCATTTGTGGCGATATTGTCTGGTATTAACCGGCAGTGCGCAGATTGCTGATGATCTGTCACAATCGACCTGTTTGCGCGCACTTGAGAAGGCACAGCACTATACGCCGGGAACAAATCTTAAAAGCTGGTTGTTCCGCATGGCGCAGCGCATCTGGCTAAATGAGCTGCGGGCGGCGGCCGTTCGGCGCGGTGGCGGCATGACAACGCTTGAAGAAACCCAGATACCTGATGCAAAACCGGGACCGGAATCGAATTTATTCTTCAGAGAGGTGTTATTAGAGGTAGGCGCCTTACCTGAAGCGCAACGCGTGGCGGTAGTTTTGGTTTATGCAGAAGGATATAGTTATAAACAAGCTGCAGAAATTCTTGATATCCCGGTGGGGACGGTAATGAGCCGTCTTGCTGCGGCACGACTTAAACTCAATCAAAAACTTAATGACAATGAAAGCAAACTGGGATGAGCAACAATCCAGATTTCAGTGATGAAGAACTTACTGCCTTCCTTGATGGTGAATTTGATCATGCCCGTGCGGATGAAATTCGTGAGGCAGTGGCAAATAATTTTGACATTCAGGCCCGCTTAAAGGCGCTGGCGCTGGATAAATCAGAAATCAACAGTGCATTTGAGCAGCTACTTGATGCGGCCCCGCAAATGCCCGAATTGCCACAATCTGACGCTGCCCGCCATTCGGTGTCATCGTATAGAACCATGGGCCTGGTCGCTGCATTCTCGTTTGTTTTTCTGATTGGGGGCCTGTTTGCTGGATATTTTGCAGGGCAGAATGAAGAAGAAAACTGGCGCGAATTTGTTGCGACCTATCAGGCGCTTTATATCAATGCCACCCTGGCCAGTATTGATCAGGATGCGGAGGCTGCAAGTGCTGAACTTGAAGTGGTTTCAAAGGCGACGGGCAAAACGATAGAACTGGCGCAGATGGTTGAACAAACTCAGCTCGATTATAAGCGGGCGCAAATTCTTGGGTTTGAAGGCAGGCCGCTGATGCAGCTGACATTTCTTTCAAAACTCGGCGAACCGATTGCTTTGTGTATCATTCGTTCCAAAGACAGCGAAAACAGCGATATCGTTGTGAGCGATATGCGCGGAATGCTTGCTGCATCCTGGGCGAAAGATGGCTATGAATATCTGTTGATTGGCGGACGCGATGCTACTCTTATCGAGAGCGCGGCAAAAGAATTTGCTGCCAGCCTTTGATCTGTTCTGCAAGCCTCATTTTTTCCTCCGCAAGCACTCTGGACCCGCATTCACAACACTGAAAGAGAACCCATGTCCCTCGAACTCTGGCTGGCTTTCACCCTTGCGAGCATGGCGCTGCTTGCCATACCCGGCCCAACTGTGATGCTGGTTGTGAGCTATGTGATGGGGCGTGGGCGTGGGAGCGCATGGGCTACTGTTCCAGGCGTGGTGCTGGGTGATTTTACAGCGATGACATTGTCATTATTGGGCGCGGGTGTGGTGTTGCAGGCCTCATCGGGCCTGTTCACATTGTTGAAAATTGCCGGAGCGTTTTATCTGGTTTGGCTTGGGATCAAGCTTTGGCGAACAAAACCGGAATTGCCGAGCGTTTCAAATACCCCCGCAAAAGACTCTGATGCATCGATGTTCTGGAGCACTTATGTGGTGACTTCATTGAACCCCAAAGGCATCATATTCTTTATTGCGTTTCTGCCGCAATTCATTGACCCGGCATTGCCAGCCCTGCAGCAGTTCATCGTGATGGAGATTACATTTCTCACACTTGCCGCGATGAATATCATTTTGTGGGTATTGCTTGCGGCAAAGCTGCGAACGGGCTTCAATCGGCCTTCAACTTTGAAAATTATCAACAGGATTGGCGGCAGTATTTTGATCGCAGCTGGAGCATTGACTGCGGTTACCCAACGATAACTTTATTTGCGAAACCTGATTGCCGCCTGAGCCGCTGCCAACCTGGCTATCGGCACGCGGAACGGGGAACAGGAAACATAATCCAGGCCCAGTTCTTCGCAGAAGAAAATAGAGGATGGATCGCCGCCATGTTCGCCGCAGATGGCGATTTTCAGGTCTGGTTTGGTGGAGCGGCCTTTTTGGGTTGCGATGCGCATCAGTTCGCCCACGCCATCCAGATCCAGGGAAACGAACGGGTCGCGTTTTATGATGCCTTTTCGCTCGTATTCAGGCAGGTAAGATGAGGCATCATCGCGTGACATGCCGAAGGTGGACTGGGTGAGGTCGTTGGTGCCGAAGGAGAAAAATTCGGCGGAACCGGCAATTTTATCGGCCATAACCGCAGCGCGCGGCAGTTCGATCATTGTGCCAATGGTATATTTGAATTTCGCGCCGGTTTCCTTGGCAATATCGTGCGCCACATCATCAATCAGGTTTTTGACGAATTCAAGCTCGCTGTTCAAACTGACAAGCGGCACCATGATTTCCGGCACCACGGGGGAGCCGGTTTTTTTACCGGCTTCAATGGCGGCTTCAAAAATGGCGCGGGCCTGCATCCGGGTGATTTCAGGATGGGAGATTGCCAGGCGGCAACCGCGATGGCCAAGCATCGGGTTGAATTCGTAAAAGGATTCATTGCGTTGGCGCAGGGTTTCTTCATCAACCCCCATGGCTTTGGCAACTTCGGCAATTTCCTGCGGCAGCTTTGGCAGGAATTCGTGCAGCGGCGGGTCAAGCAGGCGGATGGTCACCGGCTGGCCGGACATGATCTCGAACAGTTCGATAAAATCCGCACGCTGAAATGGCAATAGTTTATCGAGGGCCTCCCGACGGCCTTTTTCGTTCACGGCCAGGATCATTTCACGCATGATAGCGATGCGCTGCGGGTCAAAAAACATGTGTTCTGTGCGGCAAAGCCCTATCCCCTGGGCACCAAAGGAACGCGCTGTTTTGGCATCGGCGGGTGTCTCGGCGTTGGTTCTCACCTGCATGCGGCGGGTGCCATCCGCCCATTCCATCAGGGTGGCAAATGAACCCGACAATTCAGGCTGCTGCATAGGGACGGAACCTGACAATACCTGACCCGATGAACCATCGATGGTAATGATATCACCGGCCTTGAAAACCCGGCCCGGGGTGTGCAAGTCGCCCGATTGAGAATCAAAGCGCATGCCGCCGGCTCCTG
>JAKISV010000113.1 GCA_021648425.1 Rhizobiaceae bacterium | reverse complement strand
GGCAAATATCTGTTTGCTTTGTTGCAGAATGGTGGGAACACTCTTGGCGGTGCTGGCATCAATGCTTCAGCAGTTTTCAATGACAAACGCCAATCACCGGGCCTACGCTCGGTGATTGAGAAAGTGGTGAGCCAGCCTCCCGATGTGCCCAGGGAAATTCTTAAGGGCGATTATCCGATGCTCGTTACCTTCACCGACATCAACAACCCGGCAAGCATTAAGCAGGTTGATCCGAACGATCTGGATGCTGTATTTGGTTGTTCTAATAGCAAGGCGACAGCCGATGTTATCGCTGGAAAAATGCCTTGGCGGGAAAAGCGCATGACCTGGTATCAGTACCAAACAATGTTATCCAATCAAGAACTTGAAAGACGCAGAAAAACTGAGCCTGCAAAACGAAAATCGCTAAAGGAAAGAGAATACGCCCTCACTTTAGAATTTAATAAGAGAGCCCAAAAGCTTTATTCTGCCGAGGCGAAGAAAAATTCCAATCAGATGAAAAAGGAAAGAAGTAGGCTTTATATCGAGCTGGGATATAAAAAGAAACAGGAACAAATCAAGTATGAAAAACGTCAATTTGTGAATCCACATCACGTCTTGAAAGATGAACTTGAGCAGCTCCGCGAGCGCGGCCGTGATAATTTGAACGATTGCTATAAGCTCAAGTCGATTACGCTGGAAATCACCGATGAAACGGTGACTGAGGGCAAAGTGGAGGATTTGATCAGTTGGCTTGAAACCAACCGAAGCTTAATCGTCGGCCCAACTGAGGATGCGGATGGAAAACAAATTTTTCCAGTTCCGCGTCATGGTGGATTTATCCTAAGAAAGTAAAAATGGCTGTTTCAAAAAAAGACCTGTTTTTCGCACTGCTGTCTTTAGATTCTTACAACCGTGGAGGTAGAGAGAATGGAGCGGGTATTGACCTAACCAGTACAAAAATTGGTGGAGCGACTATCAAGTCCACCCCAATGTCAGAAGGCTTTGATGAAGCCGGGTTTTATGCTGCCGAATATGATACTGACTACGGCACGGTAATTTCCTATCGCGGTACGGATTTTGACCCAATTACCAATCTGCGCACTGATGCATGGTGATGGCAATGTTTGGTAATTTCATACTACGTTTTATCATGATTACTATCGGCTTTATGTTTGCAATCGTAGCGGCAGGCATGTTTATCGGCTTTGGCTTTTACAACGAGATTCTGACTACCGGGCCACTTCTTGATAGCTGGGAGGAGGAATTTTTTGGCCTGTTATCGCTGGGTGTAGGATTTGCTTCTATTGCACTCATTGGAGCGTATGCAACCGGTGTTGCGGCAATTCTGATTGCTCTGGCGGAAATGATGCGGTGGCAGGGTCTGATTGCCAATCTTGTTTTGGGAGGGTTTTGCGCTGCGATTTTATCACTTGGCAGTGGAAACTCCGATGTAAGTGACGGGGCATTTATCGTTGCGTTGTCCGCCGGATTTATCGGCGGGTTTGTCTATTGGCTGATTGCCGGGCGAAATGCCGGAAACTGGCTTGGGCCTATAGACGTTGAGCCATCAAAATCCTGATAGCAAAAGCGCCAAATATCGCAGCAAAGGAATAGTCGAGAAACCGGGTTAACCGTGGGTTATTGGTGAGTGTTGTGGCAAACCGACTGGCGATTGCGACAATTCCCATGCAAATTATGAAGCCGATAACGATGAAATAGAAGCCCAAAAACAGTAATTTTCCGATTGCAGCAGGATCATCAGCGGCGACAAATTGCGGCAGGAAGGTTATGAAAAACAGCACGATTTTCGGATTAAGAAGATTGACGCTAATGCCTGCCAGCCAATTGTTGAGGAATGAGGCTGGTTTGGTTTTTTGTTTGTTTAAGGTAAGAGAAGAGCCTCCACGAATGGCCCCGATAGCCAACCATAACAGATAGCCGGCACCCATGATTTTTAATGCGGTAAACCCGGCCTGGGAGGCTGCAAGCAAAGCTGAAATGCCAAATGCCACCAGTAAGGTATGAATAACGAGCCCGCTCATGGCACCAAAGAGTGCGGCGTGACCGGCGGCTTTTCCCTGGGACAAGGTGCGCCCCAAAAACAAGGTCATGTCAGGCCCTGGCGTTAAAGCAATTATAATTGCGGCAATGGTGAAAGCTGCCAGAATGGCGGGATCAGGAATGAATGACACAAAATTTCTTTCTGTTGTTAACCGCTGGCGGCAGTGGAACTTGCGCTTCAACCGGTTATGGATAAAGTGCGCAAAACATTTTGAACCATCAAGTGAATCAAGACAATGAACAAACTGAAAAAAGAAGATGTAAACAAAGTCGTTCTGGCTTATTCGGGCGGGCTTGATACTTCAATTATATTGAAGTGGCTGGAGACAGAATATGACGCGGAGGTGGTGACATTTACCGCCGATCTTGGTCAGGGTGAGGAACTTGAACCGGCACGCCAAAAGGCGGAGCTTTTGGGTATCAAGGAAATATACATTGAAGATGTACGTGAAGAATTTATCAGCGACTTTGTGTTTCCAATGTTTCGTGCCAATGCCTTATATGAAGGCGTTTATCTGTTGGGTACTTCTATTGCGCGGCCGTTGATTTCCAAACGGCTGGTAGAAATTGCGGAAGAAACCGGGGCTGATGCAATTGCCCACGGGGCTACGGGCAAAGGCAATGATCAGGTGCGCTTTGAACTTTCCGCCTATGCGCTCAACCCTGATATCAAAGTGATAGCGCCCTGGCGGGACTGGGATTTCAAATCGCGCACAGATTTGCTTGATTTCGCGCAATTGCATCAAATTCCAGTGCCAAAAGACAAACGCGGCGAAGCGCCGTTTTCTGTGGATGCAAATATGCTGCATTCTTCTTCGGAAGGTAAGGTGCTGGAAGACCCCTGGGATGAAGCGCCAGATTATGTTTATCAGCGCACGGTGTCGCCGATGGATGCGCCCGATGTGGCCACAGATATTGAAATCGAGTTTCATAAAGGTGATGCGGTTGCGATAAATGGCGAGAAGATGAGTGCTGCGACGTTGTTTGAAAAACTGAATGATTATGGCCGCGACAATGGCATTGGCCGTCTTGATCTGGTGGAAAACAGATTTGTCGGTATGAAATCGCGCGGTGTTTATGAAACGCCCGGTGGTACAATATTGCTGGCGGCTCACCGGGCAATTGAATCACTTACGCTGGATGGCGGGGCGGCTCATCTGAAAGATGAACTGATGCCGCGTTATGCGGAACTGATCTATAACGGCTTTTGGTTTTCGCCGGAGCGCGAAATGTTACAGGCTTTGATTGATGCTTCGCAAACCCATGTTGAGGGTGTTGTTCGTCTGAAATTATACAAGGGTAATGTCATTGTTACAGGCCGCAAAAGTAAGCGGTCGCTTTATTCAGAAGAATTGGTTACATTCGAAGATGACGCAGGGGCATATGACCAGGAGGATGCGCACGGATTTATCCGGCTGAATGCGCTTCGATTGAGAACATTGGCGGCGCGAAACAGAAAAATATGACGGTTAAGTACGGGGCTGATAGCAATTGGGAAATGACAAAGAAGACGGGGCCTTTGCGCGGGTTGGAAGTGTAGCCAATGAAAAATCTGCCCGTACCGGGCAAAGGCTTGTTATTGGTCTGGCTCTGCTGCTCACGCTGATAGCTGTGATATTCACTGTATGGTGGTATCTGATACGCGTGCCCGAAACCGTTGTTTTAACCGTTGGGGCGGGGCCTTACCGATCTGATTCCTATGAATTGATGAAGGAGGTTGCCGAAGTGGTGGAACGCCACGGCAAAGGTGTGCGGCTCGAAATTATTGCCACCAAAGATTCCAGCAAAAATATTTCACTGCTCAACCGGGGTGAATTGGACATTGCCACCATACGTTCCGATACACCGGTGGTCAGCGACATCCGGTTGATTGCCAATCTGTTTCCTGATTTTTTTCAGATTATTGCGCGCCGGGATGCGGGAATTCGAAATGTCGGCGATCTGGTGGGGAAACGAATTGCCCTGCCGCCATATGGCACTGATGAATTTCGTTCGTTCTGGGTGGTTGGTGATCACTACGATCTACCGATTGAGGGCATGGACTGGCGGCCTATGGCGCTGGAGAAGGCAAAGGATCAACTGTTGTCCGGCAAAGTTGATGTGATTTTTACCGTTCGCTCGTTGCGCGATCGCCTGCTGCTGAATTTGTTTGAAGATGCCGCGTTAAAAAAACTTGAATTGAATTTTGTTGAAATTGATCAGGCTGAGGCTATTGCGCTCAAGCGACCGTTTATTCAGGTAGATAAAATTCCGCGAGGGGCTTTTATAGGTGCCGCACCAACGCCACGCCGTGAAATCAGAACTGCGGTGGTTGACCGGGTTTTGGTGACACGCAGCGAAATTGATAATGCTGCAATCAGCGAATTGACGCGGGTATTGTTTGAACATCGACTTGATCTCATCATTCGCTTTGCTCTTGCATCCGCAATCCTGGAACCGCGTTCGGGTGTTGGACTTAGTGCGCCCCTGCACGATGGAGCCGAGCAGTATTTCAATCGGGATCAACCTTCTTTTCTTCAGGAAAACGCTGAACCAATTGCCCTGGTATTGACCGTTCTGGCGATGTTGTTTTCGGGTTTGCTGACGCTGCGCAAGCGAATGGGCAATACCCAGAAAGACCGCATGGATACATATAATTATATGTTGCTGGATATTGCCGAGAAGGCGCGTGTTGCTGAAAATAAAAAGGAAATTACCGAATTGAAAGACCAGATGTTCAAGATACTGGAAACGGTAGTGCGGGCGCTGGATACCGATGATGGGACCGAAGAGGGCTTTCAATCATTTTCACTAGTGTGGGAATCTGTGCGCGAGGTGATTAAAGATCGGCTGAGTGAATTGGCAGCCCCCGCATAATCAGCGAAAAATAAAAGCTTTGCCAATCGGGCGAATTGCGGTATTGAACGCGCAAGTGTACGGATGACCGAAATATTTTGGCCCGATTTTTCCTAAGAGATTATTATGAAACTGCGCAATATTGCGATTATCGCCCATGTTGACCATGGCAAGACCACCCTTATTGATGTGCTGCTGCGCCAGTCCGGTACTTTTCGCGAAAATCAGCAGGTGGATGAGCGTGCGATGGATTCCAATGATCTGGAAAAAGAGCGCGGCATCACAATTCTTGCCAAAGTGACTTCGGTGAACTGGAAAGATTCGCGCATCAATATTGTTGATACGCCGGGCCATGCGGATTTTGGAGGCGAAGTTGAGCGTATTCTCAATATGGTGGACGGGGTGATTTTGCTGGTCGATGCCGCTGAAGGGCCGATGCCGCAAACCAAATTTGTGTTGCAAAAAGCATTAAAACTTGGGCTGAAGCCGATTGTGGCTATCAATAAGGTTGATAAACCCGATGGACGGCCGGATTGGGTGCTTGATGAGGTGTTTGACCTTTTTGCAGCACTCGATGCCAATGAAGACCAATTGGATTTCCGGGTTCTATATGGTTCTGCCAAGGAAGGCTGGATGGCTGATGATGCGCAAGGACCGAAGAAAGATATGGGTCCGCTGCTTGATCTGGTGCTTGAACATGTTGAGGCACCTGTTGTCGAAGAAGGCCCGTTTCGTATGTTGGCCACAACAATTGAGGCTAATCCCTACCTGGGGCGTATTCTTACCGGGCGAATTACATCGGGCAGTGTGGTTACCAATCAGGCTATCCATGCGCTGTCGGGCGATGGAGAGATTATCGAACAGGGGCGGGTAACACAGATATTGTCCTTTGACGGGCTTGAGCGAAAAACAATCGAATCTGCCAGTGCTGGTGATATTGTGGCAATTGCCGGGCTTTCCAAGGCAACGGTCGCCGATACGCTGGTGGCGCCGGGAGTTAAAGAACCGATTGAAGCACAACCGATTGATCCGCCGACATTGTCGATGACATTTCGGGTAAATAACGGTCCGCTTGCGGGACGTGAAGGCTCAAAAGTGCAAAGCCGGATTATTCGCGAACGTTTGATGAAAGAGGCGGAGGGCAATGTTGCTCTTAAGATTTCTGAAGGTAACAGCAATGATTCCTATGAAGTGGCCGGGCGTGGGGAACTGCAACTGGCTATCCTGATTGAAACCATGCGCCGCGAAGGTTTTGAGATGACTATCGGGCGCCCGCGTGTGCTAATGCGGGAAGATGAAAACGGGCAGAAAGTCGAGCCGATTGAAGAAGCGGTCATCGATGTGGATGAGGAATTTTCCGGTCCTGTTGTACAAAAACTATCTGAGCGTCGGGCCAATCTGGTTGAAATGAAACCATCTGGCGGCGGGCGCACGCGGCTGGTTTTTCATGCACCAACCCGTGGATTGATCGGTTATTTAACCGAGCTTCTGACAGATACGCGCGGAACAGCGATATTCAACCGTACTTTTCTGGAATATCAACCCTACAAGGGCGATATTCCGGTGCGCCATACGGGAGCGTTGATTTCCAATGGTGATGGGGAAGCAGTACCGTTTGCGCTGTTTGGGCTTGAGGATCGCGGGCCAATGATTATTTCTCCCGGTGACAAGGTTTATCGTGGCATGATAATCGGGGAACATGCTCGCGGAAACGATCTTGAAGTGAATGTGTTGAAGGGTAAACAGCTGACAAACATTCGCTCCTCGGGCAAGGATGAAGCGGTAAAACTTACCACGCCGCTGCAAATGACTCTGGAAAAAGCACTTTCTTATATTACCGATGATGAACTGGTTGAAGTAACGCCAAAATCCATTCGCCTTCGCAAAAGGATACTTGATCCAATTGAGCGCAAGCGCATCATGCGGGCTAAACAGGCGGAAACAGCCTGATTTTGCAGGTAGTTGTTAAAATAATCAGGTCCGGCCTTTTAGTTAACAAAAAGTTAACGTAAGCTTCAAGGCATGAGTACTTTACTACTGGATATCAGACGGGCACGACCTGGTGATGGCGAACAAATAGCCAATGCCCATGATGCCTCATGGCGTCAGGCTTACTGTGGCATTGTTCCGCACCGCGCCCTTGACCGTATGGTTCGCCGGCGCGGTGAAGAGTGGTGGGAACGCGCGATCAGCCGGTCAACTGTTATTCTTGTAGCTGAAATTGACGACACAATTGCGGGCTATGCCACCCTTGGTATCAACCGGATAAGGTCTTTAGCGCCAGATGGTGAGATTTACGAAATTTATCTTCGTCCCGAATATCAGGGAGTAGGTCTTGGTACGGGTTTGTTTCTTGATGCGCGAATAGAATTGAAGCGGCGTCGCCTGAAAGGGACTGCTGTGTGGGTGTTGGCAGACAATGAACCGGCGATCCGGTTTTATGAAAATGCAGGGGGCCGGGCCATTGCCGAGGGATTTGAGCAATTTGACGGGGAAAAACTACTGAAAATTGCCTATGGCTGGGATTGAATAATATTATTCTGAAAAATTTGTCGGGCTTCCGGAAGTATCACCACGCACACCATGAAATAATGGTTTATCAACATCACATTCGAACGTTGGAGCTATAGTATCCGCGACCAGACGGGCAAGGATATTGGCATCCTTGTTGGCGCGCGCATCGACATAGCCAACAACGCAGGCATTATCGGGATTATCGCTGTCGGCAACGGTGGAAATTACCAGAACCTGGCCTTCACTTTTTTTGTCATATTCACCGGTTGCAGGGTTTTCACGTTCTATATACCAGCGCAAAACGGCGGCAACCGGTTTGCTGCCTTTCAAGCGCCATTCGATGGTTCTGCCAATGGAATTGAACTGGCCAAAACTCTCCCAGCGATCAGTTTTCTCAGTTGTGCGGCCAAAACGCACCATCTGGCGTAAATCCCCTTCGGAAAAATACACCGGCCATTCCATTTCAGCAGGCATTCCGGGTTCGGTATAACCTTTGCATTTTGCACTGACACCTAATTCGTATTCATCAATGACTTTGCAATCGCGATCGAAATTTATGGTGGTATAAGCGCTGGAAAAATTACCTGCATAAACCAGGTGGGGCAAAGAAAAAACCAAAGCGGCAACAGATGCCGAAATCAATATTTTCATGTAAATCTCCCGATATTTGTTTTAGCCCCGGATATAAAATAAGCGGTAGCAGGCAAGGACGCAACCGATAACGGTTTTTGATGCAGAAAACTTAAATGCTGTTTGCATTGAGAGGCTGATCTTTCTAAAAGGATGTGAAATTCTCCCAACCAGACAGGAATTCGATTATGCGTATTGATGCTATTAAAATCGGTGATAATCCACCGCAGGATGTCAATGTGCTGATTGAAGTTCCCGTTGGCGGGCATCCGATTAAATATGAATTGGACAAGGATGCGGGTACGCTTGTTGTCGATCGTTTTTTGCATACGCCAATGACTTATCCCGGTAATTACGGATTTGTGCCTCATACGCTCAGCGAAGATGGTGATCCGATTGATGTATTGGTGTGTAATGCGCGTCCATTGGTGCCGGGTTGTGTTATCAATGTGCGGCCCGTTGGTGTATTGGTGATGGAGGATAATGCCGGGCAGGATGAAAAAATCATCGCGGTTCCCTCAAAACATATTTCAAAACGTTTTAACAATGTGGATAATTTCACGGATCTGCCGGAAATCACGCTCCAGCAAATCCAGCATTTTTTCGAACACTATAAGGATCTGGAGCCCGGTAAATGGGTAAAAATCGGCGATTGGCTCGATGCGGAATCAGCACGCAGGATGATCGTTGAAGCGATTGAGCGCGCTAAATCTTAAAGCCGTTAAGCGCTTAAAATACATTCGGATAGACGTAGCGCACGATGATGCTTCTGAGGAAGAAGATAGCCAGCAGCAATATGATTGGCGAAATGTCGATAGTGCCAAGATTTGGCATTTTGTTTCTGATTGGCCGTAACAGGGGCTCGGTTGCCTGATGCAGAAAATTACCGACCATGCCAACAAACTGGTTTCCGGGGTTGACGACATTAAAGGCGAACAGCCATGAGAATACTGCTGAAGCGATAATTATGTAGACGTAGATATCCAGTATCAACATCACCACATCTAAAATTGCGCGCATTGGTTATTTCCCTGAAGTCTGATCGAAAGATGCTCTAAATCCGTTTGACCAGATGTAGCGATGAGGAGGCTTGGCTACAAGTCTTTTGTTACTTGTGGTGATCTGCAGCCGGACCAATCCATAAATCTAAAAAATCCTCCAGCCATTGTTTTACAGCGCTATCATACAAAGCACGGCC
>JAKISV010000112.1 GCA_021648425.1 Rhizobiaceae bacterium | reverse complement strand
TTACAGGAAACGGTCTGTCGCAGAATTCTGGATTTTGTTCTGGCGATTGATGGGGTTGAGCATGTCAAAGTGTCAACGAAAAAAACCGACGTTTATGATGATGCGGATTTTGTTGGCCTGACGATGAGTGCCGGTAGAAATATTACGTCACCAGCGTGAAAACAATATAAGCAACATAGACCAGCGACATTACTATTCCACCCGCTAAAGTGATGGTTTTGCCGTAATGGGCGAGAAATGCAATCAGGGCTGTTGCAGCCAACATCATCCACATATCAAAGCTGACAATGTTTCCGCCAACAGGCAGCGGGGCTACCATTGCGGTAATGCCCATGATGGCGGTTATGTTGAATATGTTGGAACCCACAACATTGCCAAGGGCAACGGATGACTTGTTGCGAAGAACAGCCATCAGCGTGGTGGCCAGTTCCGGCAGCGAGGTGCCGATTGCCACAACGGTCAATCCGATAACCTCGTCACTGACATTCCATGAGCGAGCAATATTACTGGCGGAGGTAACTGTGAATTCCGCGCCCAGCGGCAACATGATCAGGCCAAAAATCAGCAACAATGCAATCACCCAGACCCGGGTTGGCACATTGTCTATTTCATCATGATAATCACCAACACCGCCCTTGCGTGCGCCGCTGTCTTTAGCTTCCTGGCGGGCAGTGGCGGCATTTCGAAATTGCGAATACAGGTATAAAATCAGCAGCGCAAACAAGATCGCCCCATCGCTGAACCCCAGGCTGCCGTTTGTCATCATCCCCATGAAAACGAATGTCACACCGATCATCACTACCAGATTACGCCCGATGCCGTCTTCTTTGCAGACCAGTGGTAAAATCATGGCCGGCACGCCGAGCACCAGAAATACATTGGCAATGTTTGAACCCACAACATTACCCACGGCAAGTCCCCCTGCCCCATCAAGCGCTGCTTTTAACGAAATGAAAAGTTCTGGTGCAGAAGTGCCAAAAGATACTACTGTCAATCCGATTATCAGTGGGGGGATAGAAAGTTTTTCCGCCAGCCCGACAGCGCCGCGCACCAATACATCGCCACCGACCAGCAACAGTGCCAGACCTGCAAGTAAAATTAAGTAATCCATCATTTCAGAGCGTTTCCGGCTTATTCTGGCAACCCTGATCTGGCACCAGGGCATATAAAGGTATTCCTAGGTGATATATAGCTTTGTCTTGCCAATGGAAGGGCGTCATGTCTAATTTCTCTGGTGGTAATTGATGAATTATTTACGCAAAACCCGGCACCCGCTGCCGTAAGCATACCATTTATCAGAACCCCTGAGGCAGTATTCAACTCCCCAACCTGTGCCAGCCAGTCCCATGCCGCGTTCGATCAGAAAATAAACTGTATAATGTTGGCCGTTCGACAAATAGGCCTTGGCACGGCAGTAGCGCCGATCGATGGCGCTTTCATAGAGTGGATTGACTGTGTGTTCACGCGCGCCATTGATGGCATTCATGCGGACACCTTTTTGCCATAAATTGCTATCAGCCTTGTTGTAGCGTTTAACGACTTTTTCCAGCACGCCGGTGTTGGTGCAAACGGGAAGACTCTTGAACATCAATGCGTAAGAAGGTGTTGGGGGAACAAGCATAATCACAGAGACCAACCCTGCCAATGCAAATCGGAATATAACATTCAAGTGGTGAATTACGCTCATGCCATACCCCGTTGATTCTTGTATTATGGAAAATAGAAGCCATATCAGCAATCAGGTCAAGTTAATCAATTGTTTAATATTTCACAATTCAGCATTGGGAATTGCGCTGATAAACAGCTAAAGCTATCCCTTAATTATTTTGACAGTAAAGGATCATTGCGTGACTTTCATTAAATCCAAGCGGTTTCAATCCGGTTTTAACCTACGCATTGTGGCAGCAGTCGTATTTCTGGCACTGCTGACAGGTGTCTGGCAGGTGTCGATGGCCTCTGAACGGTTAGTTCAGAAATATCAGGAACTGGCAAAACTGGCGGGGTTTGAGTTCACCTATGGCGATCTTGAAATTCATTCCGCTGACTCATTCACCCTCAATGACATCACGCTTATCCGCTTTGGGCTGGAAGACCCGGTTAAGATTAAATCGCTTAAACTGGAAGGCGTTCGCGAATTGTCGGGTAACGGGCTGGCGGCCCAGAGCCTGCAACTCACCGGCCTGTCATGGGATGGCGTTAATGCCAATCGCGAAGAATTAATTATTTCCCTGCGTGAAGCACGTGTGGACGGGTTTTATATGCCCGACCCAACAGATCGGCAGGCACCCTTCTTCCTGTTTGATAACTACAAAGTTGCGTTAAATGATCTTTTTGTCATTCTGGAAGGCAATCCTGTTTTTGGCATTCCACTGATTGCCGGTGAATTTAACCGCAGTGACAATTCCACAAAGTATGGCGGCTTCATGAAAGCCTCGGGCCTGAAAGTCCTGCCGGCCAATTTTAACGATAATGGAAATATCTCACGCCAGCTTAAGGGCCTTGGTTATGACACGCTCAATATGGATATCAATCTGGAAGCAGTATGGGATCTGGAAAGCGGCCTGCTGGAGCTGAACAAATATGAGTTTGACGTGGCTGATGTGGGTGCGGTTAATATTCAGATGTCAATTGGTGGATATAACGAAGAACTGGCCAGAGAAATGCGGGCCAGCAATGCCGAGATTCAATCTCTCCCGGCCGATCAGCGTGCGCTTGCTTCGCTAAAAGTGCTTGAAAGCATGGGTGCGCTCACGCTGCAATCTTTAAAGCTTTCGTTCCGTGACAATTCAATCACCGATAAACTCCTCACCCGACAGGCTCAGGCGATGGGGCAGCCGGTTGAAAATATGAAAGCGATGTTGCCGATTATGCTCAGTGGCGCCCTTGCAAGTTTGCAACAGCCTCAACTGGCAGCAAAACTGATTGGTGCAGTGGAGCAATTCCTGGCGCAACCTGGAACAATTTCCGTTGGTGCCAATCCTGATGAGCCACTGACATTTGCCGAAATCACCGGCATGGCGACCTCATTGCCCGATCTGCTGATTGAAAAACTGAATATCACCGCCGAGGCAAAATAAGGTCTGGGGTTTCAGCGAAACGCCCGGCGTAAAAACCGTTCTACAGCGACGGTGACTTCCCGGCTGGTGCCAATGCGACTGGCGATGGAGCCGTGGCTGTAACGTTTGCCGTCAAACCAGGTGACGCGGGTGGATTGCCTGCGCAGTGCGCGCCCAAAGCCAATCGCCAGGGCCTTGCGCCGCTGGTAGTTTGAGCCTGAATACATGATGAGAAACGGCGGGTAACCTTTGGAATGTTTTACATAGGTGATCGGCGACCATTTAATCCAGTTGGCCGGATTGCTGCCAAAAGCGGCCTTATAAACGCGAGGCAGCGAGCCGCGCATACCGCCATAAGCCACCATGTCATAGGCCTGCACATCGTTGGCAATTACGCCCTGCAATTTTCCGCCAAGCTTTTTCACCGCCACCATGGACACCAGATGGGAACCAGCTGAATGGCCCATGATGACAATTTTCTTAGGGTCCCCGCCAAAGCGCCTGATGTTTTTGCGCACCCAGTTGATAGAGCGCACCACATCGCTCACCTGGCCATCGATATTGGTTCTTGGCACCGGGCGGTATTCAATCGAAACCAGCATCCAGTTGCGGTTATTGGCAAAAGCCGGCAGGTTATAAACCTTCGCGCGCGTGCCCTTTATCCACCCCCCGCCATGCACATAAAGCAGCACCGGCACTTTTTTCCCTGGCCTGAATAAACCGCGTGCCTTGGTCACATAAGGTGCATAAATATCAATCTCAAGCCCGCGCCCGATGGGTACGGCACGGCTGATAATGGATTCTTGCGCTTTTGATTTGATTGCGGCGGGAGCGTTTGTCTGGGAATAAACCTGTGGCGCGCCGACAAATAATGTCAGTATCATCAAAGACAGAAAAAATCGCAAATTCATTAAACCCATGCCCGACTATTTTACCACGCGCCCATAACAACAAATGGAGCAAGAGGGAAACAAACTCAAGGACAAACTGTATTTATCATAAAGAAGTCATTGGAAAGTGAACCCGGTGGAAAGTGAGCCGGGGGAAAGTGAACCCGGGTAAATCAAATGATATTCAATATCATCGTGGTGGATCGCGAAAAGCCAAACAGATATTTTAGCGGCCCTAAATTCTCTTCGCCTATTGCCTCAAATCCCTGGCGTGCATAAAGGGCTTTGGCCCTTGGATTGCTATCAATCACATCAAGCCTGACAGAATGCAGTCCGGTGTCTTTTGCATGCAATGCAATTGCCTCTAACAATCTGGAGCCGGTGCCTTTGCCTCGCTGGTTTGGTGTCACGGCAATGCCATCCATCAACAAAATACCGCGTTCAACCTCGCGTTCCAACAAAGACAATAATGGCGCGCGCCAACCGGCCGATATCCAGCCATAACAGGCAACCAGGTCAGAAAAATCGCCACCAACCATGGCGCCACCAGCTGTTTTAAATCCTGCCAGTCCGACTAATTTGCCGTCTTTATCAATCGCACATATCGCGAATTGCGGATCAATCACCCGCTCGATAAATGCCACAGCCCTTTTTTCACCGCCAAGCAACCATCCGATTTTCTGCTCAAAAGCCTCAAAATATATTCGCGCCGCAGCACTGCGCAGATGCGGGGGGAAGCCGTGGGTGATGTGGACGCACATGGGATAGAGATAAGAGGCCGGGGAGTAATTGCAATATGGTGATGCGACGCCACCCACAGCCAGATGTTGTATTGCCACAATTGGCAACCTAGGATCAGAATCTATTAATTAGCACCATTTTACGGTACTGATTAAGCCATCGGAGGTGAGGCGCTGGAAAAATTGCGGGGTGGGTGAAGGGGATAGCACCGCACTTCGTCATTCTCGGGCTTGACCCGAGGACCCATTGCGAAAACCGGCGGCAATTCCTAAAATGTGTAATTGTATTTCAATTCACGGAATGGGTTGTCGGGTCAAGCCCGACGATGACAGCGGAGAGACCCGCCCCTCACTCCTTCTTCGGCAACAGCCGCAACCCCAACTCCATCAATTGCGCGGCGTCCACGTCTCCCGGTGCGCCCATTTGCAGGTCTTGAGCTTGCTGGTTCATCGGGAACATGGTGATTTCGCGCAGGTTTTTGGCGCCGCACAAAAGCATGACGATGCGGTCGACGCCTGCTGCCATGCCGCCGTGGGGGGGCGCGCCGTACTGGAAGGCGCGGTACATGCCGCCGAAGCGGGTTTCGAGCGTTGATTTATCATATCCGGCGATCTCAAAAGCTTTGACCATCACCTCGGGCAAGTGGTTTCGAATGGCGCCGGAGGCGATTTCGAAGCCGTTGCATACCATGTCATATTGGGCGGCATTCAGTTCCAGCGGGTCTTTGGTGGTAAGGCCCTCAAGGCCGCCTTCGGGCATGGAAAACGGGTTGTGGGAAAAGTCGATCTTCTTGTTTTCCTCATCCCATTCATACATGGGGAAATCGACAATCCAGCACAGTTCATAACGATCTTTGTCTATCAGGTCTTTTTCCTCGGCAGCTTTGGTGCGTGCATCACCGGCAAAAGAGGCGAACTTGGCTGGTTCTCCGGCAACGAAGAAACATGCATCTCCCGCCTCGAGATTTAATTGCGCGCGAATGGCATCGGTGCGCTCGGGGCCGATGTTTTTGGCCAGCGGGCCAGCGCCTGCAGTGGTGCCTTCTTCATCGCGCCAGAAGATATATCCAAGTCCGGGCTGGCCTTCTTTTTGCGCCCAGGAATTCATGCGGTCGCAAAAGGCGCGGCTGCCGCCGGTTTTGACGGGGATTGCCCACACTTCGACTTTCGGGTTTTTCTCAATCATGCCGGCAAAAATCTTGAAACCGGAACCGGCGAAGTGGTCGGTGACCGCCTCCATCTCGATGGGGTTGCGCAGGTCTGGTTTGTCGGTGCCGTATTTGCGTAGCGCCTCAGCATAGGGAATGCGGCGAAATTCCTGCGTTACCGGTTTGCCCTCGGCAAAAGCCTCAAACACGCCGCGAATGACTGGTTCAACGGCTTCGAGCACATCGTCCTGCTCGACAAAACTCATCTCCAGATCAAGCTGGTAGAACTCGCCCGGCAGGCGGTCAGCGCGCGGGTCTTCGTCGCGAAAACATGGGGCAATCTGGAAATATTTGTCAAACCCGCTCATCATAATCAGCTGTTTGAACTGCTGGGGAGCCTGGGGCAGCGCGTAGAATTTTCCGGGATGAATACGGCTTGGCACGAGAAAATCACGCGCGCCTTCGGGCGAAGAAGCGGTGAGGATGGGGGTTTGAAATTCGGTAAATCCAACGCCATTCATGCGCACGCGCATGTCGGCAACAATGGCTGAGCGTTTGAGAATATTGGCGTGCAGGGTTTCGCGGCGCAAATCGAGGAAGCGGTATTTGAGGCGGATATCTTCGGGATATTCCGGCTCGCCAAACACCGGCAGCGGCAATTCTTCGGCCTGGGACAGCACTTCGATTTCACGGGCATAAACTTCAATGTCGCCGGTGGGAAGGTTGGGGTTTACTGCTTCATCATCACGCGCTTTGACGTCGCCATCAACGCGGATAACCCATTCGCCGCGCACTGCTTCTGCAACGCTGAATGCGGCTGAATCAGGGTCGGCTACCACTTGCGTCACACCATAATGGTCGCGCAAATCGATGAACAGGACACCGCCATGGTCACGCACACGGTGAACCCAGCCTGAAATTCTTGTGGTTTCACCCACATCAGTTTTTCTCAAAGCCTCACAAGTGTGGCTGCGGTAGCGGTGCATGGCGATATTCCTGGTAAATTGTTAGTGGCTTCAAATCAGATGAACCCACATAAATCGAATGGGTGACAAACGCAATGATTGAAGTGATTAATCAGGGCAGGTTAGGGAACTACGCCCCCTCGCGCGTTTTTGCTTCTTCCTTGAGATATTCAACGCCCCATTTCTCCAGCGCCTGCATAATCGGGCTGAGAGTTTCACCAAAGCTGGTGAGCGAATATTCGACTTTGGGCGGCACCTGGCGATAAATTTTGCGATGGACAATGCGATTGGCTTCAAGTTCACGCAGTTGCTTGGTGAGCATTCTCTGGCTGACGCCGGGGATCAGGCGACGCAGTTCATTAAAACGCCGGGTTTCACCGCGCAGGTAATATAAAATCACGCCTTTCCACTTGCCGCCCACCAAATCCAGTGCTGCTTCCACGGGGCAGCCCAGCTCACAGGTTGGCTTTTTTGCATTCTCCAGGACCTGTCTCTTTTCAGCTTCTTTAGTATACATTTTGTGCCTATGGTACATTATTGTGCGTTCTTGCGTTACTGTTACCTACTCCATAAATAGGCTTTTGTCACTTAATCTATTTTGGAGAAAACCATGCATACAAAAGAAGCAATCAAGGCGCGTCGTGCGGTTAAGGAATTTGATGCAAACCACGTAATGAGCGAGGCGGAGGAAAAAGAACTGCTGTCTTTAGCCATGCTGGCACCCACCGCCTACAATATTCAAAACTGGCGATTTGTTGTTGTTAAAGACAAGGCATTGCGTGAACAGGTCAAAGAAGCAGCCTGGGGGCAGGCCCAGGTAACGGACAGTTCTTTGTTTATTATCATGTGCGCTGATCTGAAATCCTGGGATAAAGAACCAAAACGCTATTGGGCCAATGCCGATGAAGGGGTTCAGGGTTTTATGTTACCGGCAATCGATGCTTATTACCGGGATAAAGATCAGGTGCAACGCGATGAAGCAATGCGCTCCAGCGGCATTGCGGCTCAAACTTTGATGTTGGCTGCCAAATCCATGGGCTATGATTCGTGCCCGATGGATGGCTTTGACTTTGACAAGGTTGGTGAACTTATCGGGCTGCCCGATGATCATGTCATCGCCATGTTCGTGACCATCGGCAAGGCAACAAAAGACGCCTGGCCGCGCGCCGGTCAACTTGCCATGGATGATATTGTGGTGAATGATCGGTTCTAATATGGAGTAACAGGCGGGCCAGGTGGCCCGCCAACCATCTATCGGGCATTTGAGAAATTTATGACTGCAGTACCCGTTGAACTTCCGGCAGAAAGCGCCTTGCACCAATTTATCCAACCTGGCGATTTCATTGATTGTTATTTTAACGACGATGTTGAGGGGGATATTTCAGTATCGCACGCGGCAAAAAAAGCGCTGATGCAAATGCCGCGTTGGGCCATTATACTTTTGAAGGTTCGTAATTTCATTGTCTCGTTTTATGGTTTGAAAACCGGGGCAAACAACCCCGCCCCTGCTGATCTGAACAATCTGGCGGTGGGCGATTATATCGGTGTTTTTCAGGTGCAACTATTGGCAGCAAACGAAATTCTGATCGGCCAGGATGACAAGCATCTCAATTTCCTGATCTCGGTTATGCGTTATAAAGGAGGGGTTACGCTGGCAACCTGGGTACATACTCACAATTGGTTCGGGCGACTATATCTTTGGGTAATTATGCCATTTCACAAATTGATTGTTCGCAATGCGGTAAGTCGTATTTCGACTGGCTAGGGTCAGGACCCTAGGGTCCTGACCCTAATTGCCAGAACCATTATTTTTTATCTTAATCTTCAAAAAATCCTGCCAGGCCAGTTTTTTCTGGGCTGGCTGGCGCAGGAGATAGGCGGGGTGCAGGGTGGGCATGCAGTCTATTTCACCGCTGGCCGTCTTGTATTTTGCCCAGCGACCGCGCAGTTTTACGATGCCCTGGGTGGTATTGAGCAGGGTTTTGGCCGACGCGCCGCCAAGCAATATCAGGACTTTGGGTGCCACCAATTCAATGTGGCGTTCGATGAAAGGGCGACAGATTTCTGTTTCCTGCGGTGTTGGCGTGCGGTTTCCAGGGGGGCGCCAGGGGATGACGTTTGAAATATAAACAGTTTCACGGTTGAGGCCGATTGCTTCCAGCATGCGGTCAAGCAACTGTCCTGAACGCCCGACAAAGGGAATTCCACTGATATCTTCATCACGGCCGGGCGCTTCGCCAACAAGCATAATTTCGGCTTTTGGATTGCCATCGGCAAAAACCATGCTTTTTGCACCAAGGCGCAGATTGCAGCCCTTAAAACCGGCAAGTATTTCGCGCAACTCTTCTAATGATTTTGCTTCTTTTACCTGTTTGCGCGCATCGGCTACCACGCTTTCATCAGGGATGGCCGCATCGCTCATCGGGCTTTGAGCAGATGTTGACTTTAGCGGTGTTGTTAAACGGGGCCTGGTGCGGGCGGTATTATCTTTGCGCGCATCCATTTGCTTTTTGAATTCGGCAAACCGGTCTACGGTCGCATCTTCCAGTGCCATATCAACACCCGCATGTTTATACCAGTGAAGC
>JAKISV010000111.1 GCA_021648425.1 Rhizobiaceae bacterium | reverse complement strand
TCATTATCCACATCTGCAAACCATGTGTGGCTTACAAAACAACCACGATTAAGACCTTTGGGCCTGCCTTGACCACCGGCAACAAGACGCGCGCCTTCTTTGATGCCTTTTTCAATGAGGCCTTGAATTTTGTCATACTGAAGTTGCGACACTACCGGGCCGATATGACGCCCTTCTTTTGAAGCGATGTCCACCTGGGTGTTTTGCGCAGTATGGACAGCAATTTTAACAGCCTCGTCATAGTAACTTCGCTCAACCAGCATACGTGTTGGCGCGTTGCACGACTGCCCTGAATTGCCAAAACAATGCTGAACACCACGTTTAACGGCCTTGTCATCAGCATCGGCAAATATCAGATTCGCACCCTTTCCGCCAAGTTCCAGGCTTACGCGTTTAATCGTATCAGCGGCATTTTTTGAAATTGCCGCCCCGGCGCGGGCAGATCCAGTAAATGAAATCATGTCAATATCGAGATGCCCGGATAATTGTGTGCCAACTCCGGGCCCATCACCATTTACCAGATTAAACACACCAGCGGGAAAACCGGCCTCATCCACCATTTGCGCAAACAACAAAGATGAAAGTGGTGCGATTTCTGAAGGCTTCAACACTACACTACAGCCCGTGAGCAATGCAGGTATCACTTTCAGCATCACCTGGTTCATTGGCCAGTTCCACGGAGTAATAAGACCACAAACACCAATCGGCTCATATAGTATGCGATCAGTGGGCGCATGTTCTCCCAGGGGGCGATCAAATTCAAACTTCTTGAATGCGTTGATAAAATTGGCCATATGCCAACTACCCGAACCAACCTGGCCGGTATTTGCCAAAGAAATCGGTGCGCCCATTTCCACTGATATGGCTTCACCCATTTCAGCGCTTCGAGCCTGATAGATTTCAGCGAGTTTTTCGACAAGAGCAAGTCGCTGCGCTTTTGGAGTGTTGCTCCAGGGTATAAAAGCTTCACGTGCTGCACTCACTGCCGCATCTGTATCGGCCTTTGAACCAAGCGAGATAACTGCACAGACTTCTTCGTTGGAGGGATTGATAACCTCCAGATCATTTGCAGTAGTCGGCGCTACCCATTGTGCATTAATATAAAACTCTCGTTTTTCCAGCATCTAGCATCCTATCGTCCAGAGTATTTTAATTTTCCTTGCCAATACAATCATCGGGTTTGATCAAAAATGCAATTGTTATTAATTTGAAGCTCAAATAAGTCGACAAATACAGCCGCGTGCACCATGCGTGGTATGGTGAAGAGTGACATTGTAATTCCGGGTAATGGCAGGGTTGATTTCCGGGGTTAATTTATTGTCATGTGATTGTATTGTGCGTATTTGGTCCCACATAGTAAACACGATTGAGTCGCAAACTATCCCCGCTACACCACCCGCAAAAGGCCGCACTATATGGCACTGAAAGAAGTCACCCATACCACCAGTACAAAAAGCTTCTCAATCAGTCTGCGCTGGTTGATGATTCTGGGGTTTGGCAGCCTGGTGGGGCTTTCTGTCGGCCTGGTATTATTCATGTCAGTTGCGACCAATTTTTCCAACACGATTTCCCTGCTAAATGATCGTGCTGTCACTCTGATTGACGGCATGGAGCGCTCTATTCGTACCGAAACAGATCAGGCGGAAAGAGCGGTTCGCGCGCTGGCAATACTATATGAAGAAGAAAACCTTCAGATTGGCGCACTTGATCAAACAAGCGACAACAACCGGCAGGCGGTTTTAAAAAGCATCATAGTAGCGACACCGGTAGTGGAGGCTTTGCTTATTTATGACCTTGAAGGACGCCGCTCGGGTGTATTTCGCACTCCCGAAGGCAGTTTTGGCCCCATTCCGTTTGCCCGTGGTAATGATGATGAGCTCAACTCCCTTTTGTCTGTCAATCCTATTGAAACAGGCGCCATAGAGCCGCTGTGGGGTGAGCCGGTGGTTCTCAACAATACTCTTTATCACAATGTTGGTTATCCGCTGGAAAGAAACGGTAAAATATATGGCTATGCGGTGGCGGCAATTGGTCAGGATACGATGAACCGCATCATTACCGGCCTGGGTCGCGACAATGAGACCACCGCCTTTATTCTGACCGCAGATAACAAGGTGCTGGCCCACTCGCGCATACCCCAGGCTTTTGATGATCGTTCGGAAATCAGCCTTGATGAATTTCCCGATGCCGCATTGCAACAATTGGCAACAGCCCGAAAGCTGAATGATTTCGCTATCACCAATCACCAGAATATGACGGTTTATGAATCCGGTAACGACCTTCGCCGATCAGGCAATGTCTTTATCACCCGCGAACTTTCAGGTTATTCCGTTAAGCCTTACAGGTTGGGGGCTTATTTTCCGAAAACAGAAGTGGGAACCGAAATTCAACGTGCCATGGCCTCGGCATTTGCCGGGCTGGCAGCGTTGGCACTTGCAGTACTGGCTTCCTTTTTTCTTTCCAGGCGGCTGTCACGCCCGATGCACAAGATTGCCAAAGTCGCTAATGATTTTTCAAACCTGAGGTTGGATAATTTCTCACCGCTGCCATCCTCACGCATTCGCGAAATTGATGAGCAAAGCAAAGCGATGAATTCTATGCACACCACACTAATTGAATTTTCGCATTATGTGCCGCGAACCCTGGTAAAGCGCCTGATGGCACCAGACTCCTCTGCAGCGCGTTCAGTTGAACGTGAAATCACAATCCTGTTTGCCGATATTGTCGGCTTTACCTCCATGTCAGAAGATTTGAATGCGACTGAAACCGCTTCGCTGCTCAATAGCCATTTCACTATGCTTTGCCGACAGATTACCAAATATCACGGTACGCTGGACAAATTTATCGGCGATGGCCTGATGGCCTTTTGGGGAGCGCCTGATGCAGATAATGATCAGGCGGCCAATGCGCTAAATGCGGCCCGCGATATAGTCGAGATATTTGAACAAAATAATGCCAAACGCAATAAAGATGGCCTGCCACCGCTTCGCCTGCGTATCGGCATCCATACCGGGCGCGTAGTCGTTGGCAATATCGGTGGCGACGGGCGCCATAATTATACCCTTGTGGGAGATGCGGTGAATGTTGCTCACCGTCTGGAGCAGTTTGGCAGGCAGCATATTGGTGATGCGAACTATATCATCCTGGCATCAGGCATCACCTGGGAGGCGGCTGGAAAGCCACAATTTTTGCAACCAATCGGCATGCAAAAATTGCGAGGCCGCGCTGCCCTGATCAAGGTTTATGCAATGGGTGGAACAATGGAATCTGAAAATCAGCAACCGGCCCGACACAGCGGGTAGCTTTTGTTTTTGCATAGCAAATAGTTTTATTGGACAAACCGTTTCAGCGCTATCACCGCATTGGTGCCGCCAAATGCAAAGGAGTTGGATATTACCACATCTATCCTGTGCTCTTTAGCCTGATTGGGTGTATAATCCAGATCACATTCACCGTCGCGCTCATCATAGTTGATGGTTGGCGGCACAATATTTTCCCTGATAGCATTAACACCGGCAATCATCTCAAGCGCGCCTGATGCTCCCAGGCAATGGGCATGCATGGATTTGGTTGAGGACACCGGAATTTTATATGCCTGCTGCGCGAACACCAATTTGATCGCATCGCTTTCCGTTTTATCATTGGCCCGGGTGGCTGTGCCATGGGCATTGATATAATCAACATCCTGCGGGTTTAACTGCGCATCAGCCAGGCAGGATTTTATCGCACGAACCGGGCCTTCCAAAGTCGGTGAAACAATATCACCCGCATCAGCGCTCATTCCGCCACCGGCCAGTTCACACAAAATTTCCGCCCCACGCGCAGTGGCATGTTCCAGTGTTTCTAAAACGGCCACCCCTGCCCCCTCGCCTAACACCAGCCCGTCACGATTGGCACTGAACGGCCGACAAAGATCTTTTGTCAAAACCCGCAATGATTCCCATGCCCGCAATGAACCATAGGTCAAAGGCGCTTCTGTTCCGCCCGCCAACATCACATCAGCACGCCCGCAACGAAGCTGGTCAATGGCCGAGATAAAGGCATGATTGGCCGAAGAGCACGCAGAGGTGACACCAAAAACCGGCCCCTGCAAACCAAGCACCATGCTGACTTGCCCGGCCGGTGCACCGGGCATGATGCGCGGAACGGTAAACACGCTGGTGCGGCGTTTACCTTTTACCAGGAGCATCTGATAACCTTCTTCAATTGCTTCAGCCCCGCAAATCGCCGTACCTATTACAGCGCCAATACGCGTGGCGTTTGATTGGGTAACAGCCCGACCTGCCTGTGAAAATGCTTCATGGGCTGCGTTAACCGCCAACCGCGAAAAACGATCCATGGTTATGGTTGCTTTGCTCTCAAGACCAATATCCGGAATTTCGGCAACCTGACCGGCTGTTTTGATTTTCAACTCTTGCAATGTTTCATTGGTGATTTTCGTAACACCATTGGTGCCATTTTTCATTTCGCGCCAAATTTCACCCGCACTGGAACCAAGGCCGCAAAGCCCGCCCAGTCCAGTGATTACAACGCGCTGCCTGCTCATCAATATTTCTAGCTTTTTGATTTCAGGAGTTCTTCAAGGGTGGAAACAATATCGCCAACGGTTTTGAGCGAATCTGCCGCATCCACCGTACTGATATCAATCTCAACATCATGCCTGTCTTCCAACTCCAAAATAACCTCAGTCAGTTCAAGCGAACTGAGACCTAAAGTGTCAAACTGGGTATCATTGGTGATTTCAGTATCTTTCAGCTCCGGGCGCACTTCCTGGATAATTTCTGCAACATCATCGATAAGCAATTGAGCATTCCTGCCTGATTTGATTTGTGATTTCCAGCACTAACCAGCACTGAATAGAACAATTGCTGAGCGAAGACAATCGGTTCTCAAGCCCTTGCGGCAAACATTCGTTCAACAATAATTACACCACAATGCGCAGTTTACCCCTATGGTAGCAGCAAGGGTAAACTTTATAATGATAATTTATCGATAAATTGTTGACAATTTATCACCAAGCAGAAATGATGAAGAAACGTTTATTCGCTGAGGTGGAACAACGACCTTGAAAAAAGCAGAAAACCGCATCGCCGTTATTGGCGCCGGCATTGTAGGTGTATCGTGCGCCATCTGGTTACAGCGTGACGGTCATGATGTTGTGCTGATCGACCGCGAGGGGCCTGCTGCGGGCACTTCACATGGCAATGCCGGTGTGTTGGCTTCTATCGCAGTTGTCCCGGTAAATTCACCGGGAATGGCCACTTCCGCCCCTAAAATGATTTTCGATCCCAATAGTCCGTTGTTCTTGCGATGGACTTACCTGCCAAAAATGCTGCCATGGCTGATGCGGTATCTGGGCCGGGTAAACAGTACCGATGCAACCGCAACTGCCACCGCACTCACCCAAATTCTGTTTGACAGTTATGAGCAACATTATGCACTTGCAAAGGATACAGGCGCAGAAAAATGGCTCAAAGCGTCTGACTACCTGTTTATCTATGACGATCGAAAATCCTTTAATAAGGACAAGTTCGCCTGGAATTTGCGTAAAAAGATGGGTTTTAGCTGGGATGAAATGGAAAGCGCCCAATTTGATGAATACGATCCGATTTTCAAAGGCGGCAACAAATTCGTCATCCGCCTGAAAAACCACGGATTTATCACAGACCCCGGTAAATATGTGAAAGCGCTGGCTGAACATTTTAAACATCAGGGCGGTGAAATTATTGTCGCCAATGTGCTGGATGTTGAGCACCATCGCGATAAAGTCTCTGCTGTCAAAACCAGCACTGGCGAAATCAAATGCACCCACATGGTTCTCGCCGCCGGTATCTGGTCAACTGATCTGGCCAAAAAACTCGGCATCAACCCCTCGATGGAAACCGAACGCGGTTATCATATCGAACTGATAAACCCATCCGTCATGCCCAAATGCCCAATGATGCTGACATCAGGGAAGTTTGTTGCTACCCCTATGGAGGGTCGTTTGCGTTGTGCGGGCATTGTTGAATTTGGCGGCCTGAAAGCGCCGCCATCAAAAGCCCCGTTTGAGTTACTCAAAAGGCAAATTCATGCGGCCATTCCAGATTTAACTTATGATCATGTGGAAGAATGGATGGGCCATCGCCCAACACCTTCGGATTCCATACCTCTTATTGGTCCGGTAAACAACATCACCGGCGCCTACGCCGCCTTTGGTCATCAGCATATCGGATTGACCGGCGGCCCAAAATCAGGGCGCATGATTGCAGACATGATTGCAGGACGAAAAAGCAATATTAATCTTGCACCCTATGAGGTTTCGCGCTTCACTCATTAAATGAAGCATTGGTTTTACCGGTTATCTGCCACACCGGAAAACTATCAAATACATAAGGCAGAAGGGAGAATATTGATGAAACATTTTACACTCGCGGGAACGGCGCTCAGTGCCATTGTCGGACTTACTATGCAAGTCCAGGCCCAAAACTGGGATATGCCCACCCCCTATTCCGATAAAACCTTTCATACCGTAAATATTGCACAATTCGCAAAAGACGTTGAAGCAGCCACCGGCGGCTCTCTGAAAATCAAGGTCCACTCTGCTGCCTCACTCTTCAAACATGCGGAAATCTCTAAAGCCGTGCGCGGTGGACAGGTTCCAATCGGTGAATTTTTCATGGGGCTTTTGGCCAATGAAAACCCGGCATTCGGCACTGACACACTGCCGTTTCTGGCAACCAACTATGACGATGCGAAAAAACTGTGGAGCGCGCAAAAGCCTGCGGTTCAGGAATTGTTTGCCAAACAGGGCCTGACCGCTTTGTTTTCCGTGCCATGGCCACCGCAGGGTCTTTATACAAAGAAGGAAATCAAAAGTGTTGATGACCTCAAAGGTATGAAATTTCGCTCTTATAATGCCTCATTGGAAAAATTCGCCAAACTGGCCGGTGCTGCACCAACCCAGGTTGAAGTTCCCGACATCCCACAGGCATTCTCAACCGGTCGTGTTGAAGCAATGATTACTTCACCTTCCACCGGCGCGAATTCCAAAGCCTGGGATTTTGTTACTCACTATACGGATATTCAGGCATGGATTCCTAAAAACGTTGTGGTGGTAAACCAGAAAGCCTTCCGCAAACTGGATGAGGCAACTCAGAAAGCTGTAATGGAAGCTGCTGCAAAAGCTGAAGCGCGTGGCTGGGAAATGAGCATGGCGGAAACTGCCACCAAAACCAAAATCCTCGCTGACAACGGCATCACCATCGTAAAACCTTCTGATGAGCTGATGAAGGGCTTGCGTGAAATTGGTACTAAAATGGTCGATGACTGGAAAAGCGAAGCTGGTGCAGAAGGTGCTGCGATTCTGAAAGCTTATTCCAACTAAGCCTACTTAAAACAGCTGCCGGGCGGTGCCAATTGTGCCGCCCGCCAACTCTGTTACCGGAGGGGAAGCATGCGCAAATCGCTTGACTGGCTTTATAAGTCCAGCCTCTATGCCGGGGCATTTTTTATCTTTGCAATTTGTGCTGTGGTTGTGGCTCAGGTTTCATTAAATCTGGCAGATCGTATCGCCAGATTGATTTTTGGCAATGCCATTGGCCTTACTATTCCCTCCTATTCTGATTTCACCGGATTTTTCCTGGCTGCTGCATCGTTTCTGGCGCTGGCTGGAACCCTGCGCGAAGGCGGCCATATCCGGGTGACACTGGTCATCGGCCTGTTGCCGCGAAAAGCCCACAAAGCTTTTGATATCGCAGCTGTCGCTCTGGCCCTGATAATTGCCGCCTATGCAACCTGGTATTCGATGTTTCTGGTTTATGAATCCTGGTTTTACAACGACCTCTCACCGGGCATGGTGCCGGTTCCTCTGTGGCTGCCCCAGTCTGCCATTGCAATCGGATTGCTTATCCTCACTATCGCACTCATTGATGAACTGGTTTGCCAGCTTCGCGGTGAAAATGCCTCCTGGGATGGCAAAGGTGAAAATCTGCTTGGTGATAAAAAGGTCGAATAGATGTCAGAACTTTTCCTGATTGGATTTCTTCTCATTGTCCTGCTGGTATTGCTGAGTGCCGGTTTGTGGGTGGCGTTTTCGCTGATGGCCGTTGGCATTGTCGGCATGGCGCTGTTTACCCAGGCACCGCTGGGCGATATTTTAGCCACCACCATCTGGGGCCATTCCAATTCCTGGGCGCTGGCGGCTCTTCCACTGTTCATCTGGATGGGGGAAATTCTGTTTCGCTCAAAACTCTCCCAGGACATGTTCATTGGCCTTTCCCCCTGGATGAACCGGCTTCCGGGACGCCTGTTGCATGTGAATATATTTGGCTGTGGCGTATTTGCTGCCGTCTCCGGCTCGTCTGCCGCCACCGCTGCCACCATTGGCAAATTGTCAATTCCAGAACTCGCAAAACGCGGTTATCCAGAAAAAATGATGATTGGCACCCTGGCTGGTTCTGCAACGCTTGGTCTTTTGATACCCCCATCCATTATCCTCATTGTTTATGGCGTTGCCACTGAACAGTCGATTGCCAGATTATTTGTGGCCGGCATATTGCCCGGACTGTTGCTGGTCGGCCTTTTTGTTGGCTATGTCATTATCTGGTCCCTTCTCAACAAAGATAAACTGCCTGACGAATATGAGCATTTCACCCTGCGCGAAAAACTGTACCGCTCAAGACGCCTCATTCCTGTATTGCTTTTGATAAGCGGTGTTATCGGCTCAATTTATGCAGGCATCGCCTCACCCACAGATGCCGCCGCCGTGGGGGTGGTTTTGGCACTTGTATTATCATGGCAATCGCAATCCCTTAGCCGCGAAACATTTTTTGCCGGTCTTATCGGGGCTACAAAAACCTCCTGCATGATTGCTTTCATTCTGGCCGGTGCCGCATTTCTGACTATCTCCATGGGCTTTACCGGCATCCCCAAATTGCTGGCCGAGTGGATTGCTTCGCTGGGCCTTTCCCAATACGCCCTGCTTGCGGCGCTTACGGTGTTTTTCGTAATTTTAGGCTGTTTCCTTGACGGCATTTCCGTTGTGGTTCTCACTACATCGGTCGTCATGCCGATGGTTTATCAGGCCGGAATTGACCCTTTGTGGTTTGGCATCTTCATTGTTATCGTCGTTGAGATGTCGCAGATTACGCCGCCGGTGGGTTTCAACCTGTTCGTATTGCAATCACTCACCGGCAGAAACATTCTCGTCATCGCCTGGGCTGCCCTGCCGTTTTTCCTGCTGATGTTTGTGGCACTCGCCGCTATTGTTGTTTTTCCGCAGATTGCCACTTATCTGCCCAATAACATGTAAACCCAGGCCCTGAGGTGGTCGGTCAGGTCCGACAATGACGAAGGGTGGGAGGACAGTCGCACGTCTCCCTTCACTCGATGCATTCCAGCATCAGCGTCATACCTATAAAGTGCAAACTTGCGGGGCTTTCAAATAAAAACCTAACGCAGTATTGCTGCAATGCGGCTTTTATCAAAAGCCCCGCGCAGAGATTTTTGGTCTGGTTCCGAAGTAAGCCCACAGAAACGAGGCCCTTTTCGGGTATTCGCCAGCCTCAAGCTTGGGCCACACCCGACATGTGACCGTCCACGCTCTGCTGCTGCCAACCCACGGAACATTCGGCACGCGCGCCGTCGTTTGCAGGGTTGATC
>JAKISV010000110.1 GCA_021648425.1 Rhizobiaceae bacterium | reverse complement strand
GAAGAAGAAAAACGCAACACTGCCTATCATGAAGCTGGTCATGCGCTGATCGCTGTTACCGTTCCAAATTCCCACCCGGTGCACAAAGCGACAATTATTCCGCGTGGGCGGGCGCTTGGCATGGTGATGCAGCTTCCCGAACGCGATGAAGTCTCGATGTCCTATGAACAGATGACTTCCCGTCTCGCTGTGATGATGGGTGGACGTGTGGCGGAGGAGCTGACTTTTGGTGCAAAAAATGTAACTTCGGGAGCCTCATCAGATATCGATCAGGCAACCAGTCTGGCGCGAGCCATGGTAACGCGCTGGGGTTTTTCTGAGAAACTCGGCAAAGTCGCCTATGGAGAAAACCAGCAGGAAGTTTTTCTGGGGCATTCTGTTACGCAACAAAAAAATATTTCTGAAGATACTGCACAGATTATCGATGCGGAAGTGCGCCGGTTGGTGGATGATGCTTATGACTGGGCAACGCGGATTTTGAAAAAGCGTAAAAAAGACCTGAAAGCGATTGCTGAAGGTCTACTTGAATATGAGACGCTGACAGGCAAAGAAATCAACGATATGCTGGATGGAAAGCCGATTTCGCGTGATGCTAACGATGATGCACCGCCTTCGCGTGGTTCTGCGGTTCCTTCTGCAGGTGCAGGAAAACCGAAAAAAGGTGGAAAACCTGATTCAGGTGGCATGGAACCACAACCACAATAATTTGTAATTTCCAGGAAGTGTTAACCTTGTTTGCTGACAGTTTGATATCAATCGCTGTCATACTCGAAGGTTTATCGCATTTGTGATATATTTCGACATAATGTGTGAGAGATACATTTTTGGAATAGATGTAGGTTCTAAGAAATAAATCCCAATTGAGGCTTGCTGGTATTTATCCAGCAGGGGGTACTTTATGACAAACAAGTATTTTGGCACCGATGGTATTCGTGGCAAAGCCAATTCATTTCCGATGACTGCAGAAATTGCGATGAAAGTCGGAATGGCGGCAGGCATCTCCTTTCGTCGCGGCAATCACCGCCACCGGGTGGTGATTGGCAAAGATACACGTCTTTCAGGATATATGATTGAAAATGCCCTTGTGGCCGGTTTTACCGCTGCAGGTATGGATGTATTTTTACTTGGTCCGGTGCCAACGCCTGCAGTGGCAATGCTTACCAAATCCATGCGCTGTGATATCGGCGTGATGATTTCGGCATCCCATAATGTGTTTTACGATAACGGGATTAAGCTGTTTGGTCCTGACGGTTATAAATTGTCCGATGAATTTGAAGCGCGTATCGAGGCATTAATCGACAAAGATATGTCTTCTTATCTGGCCAGTGCCGAAGAACTTGGACGTGCCACCCGGGTTGAAGGTGTGGTTGACCGTTATGTGGAATTTGCCAAGCGCACGTTGCCTCAGGGCATGTCGTTGGAGGGTATCCGTATTGTAGTGGATTGCGCCAATGGTGCGGCCTATAAAGCGGCACCTGCCGCATTGTGGGAACTTGGTGCAGAAGTCATCACAATTGGTGATGAACCCAATGGCTTTAATATTAATTCTGGATGCGGGTCGACGGATACGGAAAAGCTTTCGCGCAGAGTGCATGAAACGCGTGCTGATATCGGTATTGCGCTTGATGGAGATGCGGATAGAGTTTTGATTGTTGATGAAAAAGCGCGCACGGTTGACGGCGATCAGATGATGGCGGTGATTTCTGAGTACTGGCAAGACATTTCTCGCCTGAAAGGCGGCGGTGTTGTTGCGACGATAATGTCAAATCTGGGGCTGGAGCGGTTTTTGAACGGCAAAGACCTGGAACTGGTGCGTACAAAAGTAGGCGACCGGTATGTGGTTGAGCATATGCGAAAACACGGTTTCAATCTGGGCGGCGAGCAGTCAGGACACATGGTGATGTCAGATTTTACCACCACCGGGGATGGATTGATTGCAGCCTTGCAGGTATTAAGTGTTGTTCGCAGTACCAACCGGCCGGTGAGTGAAGTGTGCGACAAGTTTGAACCCGTTCCACAGATACTTGAGAATGTGCGTTATACCGATAATGGCAACCCACTCGAAGATAAGCAGGTTGTTGAAGCAATAAAAGACGGGCGCTCAAGACTGGGCGATGATGGCAGACTGGTGATCAGGGCTTCTGGAACCGAGCCCCTGATACGCGTTATGGCAGAAAGCGATGATGAAACCATTGTTCGCGAAGTTGTTGACGATATTGTTTCAACATTAAGAAAAATAGCTGCCTAACATAGCGGCCTCAATATTGAGATATACAAGTATATCAATCAATAATACTACCAAAACATATTATAAAACCACAAATATTTCTGTTTTAGCGAATTCTAAATTATAATCGCGAAATTTTGAACTATAATGTAAACTTAACAGTTGTTAAGGTTTATTAATATCTCTTTACTAAAAAATTTAACCTTAACAAACGAGATTAATCACGTCTTAACTTTTACTGTTCATATTGCTCCTAACTGCAAACCGGTTCGCTGTAACCTTGGAAGTCCAAAATCAGGCGAATTCACCAGGAAGGAAGTTGTTATGGGCAACTTGAATAAAGTATCAGTATCATTTGCGGCCCTGTTGGCCAGCACTCTTGTAGCGACAACAATGGCTACTACAGTCTCTTCAGCAGCGGATCTGCCGCCGGTTGTGCAAATACCACAACCTTTGCCGCCGGAAATCATTCCCCAAAGTTATGGCGGATGGTATCTGCGTGGTGACATTGGTTATGCCAAAACTTCAGTGCAGGGTGTAGGTTATTTTCAGGGTCCTTCGTTTACCGGGGAATTTGAACAATATGATATCGATCAGAGCTGGATGGTTGGCGCTGGTATTGGTTATCAGATTAACGACTGGTTCCGGGTGGACTTGACTGCAAACCTTTACAGTCAGGCCGATTTTACCGGGGCATCAGAATTTAATACCGCCTGTTCAGATGGCACTGTTGGAGCGATCTGTTCCTATTCCGATACGGGCAATGTGCGTGTCTCCACCTATCTGGCCAATGCTTATGTTGATCTTGGAACCTGGCAGGGCATTACGCCTTATGTTGGAGCAGGAATTGGCGGCGCTCTGGTGCATTGGGGAGATTTGCAGAATACCGAATATAGTGTCTCGGGACCAGTTCCAGGTAGCTTCGCAATCGACACGCACGGAAAGCGTTCGGGTTGGCGTTTTGCCTACGGCCTGAATGCGGGCGCGTCTTATGATATTTCCTCAAATTTGAAAATTGATGCGGGTTATTCGTTCACCAATATTGCGGGCGGGGAAATGTTCGGATTTGGCAGCACCAGCGGTCTGGAAGGTACCCAGGGTTATAATGAGGAAATGAAGATCCATGCATTTAAAGTGGGCCTTCGCTACTCATTAAACTAAACAACCGGGTAACTAAACAACCGGGTAATTAGACAATCGGGAAACCAAACGCCGGACCCGTTAGCGGCGGGTCCGTGTGAAGGAAGAATGATGAAGCATCTTGTAAAAACCATTTTATTTGCAACAGTGATTTCTACGGCATTAAATGGTCAGGTAATCGCAGATGACAGTGATATTCATATCCTCACTCAACCTGAAAGTACTCTGGTGGAATTTGGTGGAGGCTGGTATCTGCGTGGGGATATTACAGCAAATTTCCAGGGTTCCAGAGAAATATCAAACTTTTCTGATGGTGCTACAGAATCTGAAACAGAATTCAGTGATATGATCGGATATGGAATTGGGGCCGGATATCGATTCAGCAATATATTTCGGGCAGATATTACTCTGGGCAGTTCTATAAATGGGGAAAATAAGTCGTTTCGACAGTATACCGAAGCTGAACGTGGGACTCTTAGTCCTTCTATTGTTAACGGTTTTTATGTTGCGCCGGATGCTAGCGGCCCTTGCGCCGGGTGGTTAATAGATTCTAATGGCAATAGAATTGATACGCTCATTGAAAACTGTAGCGAATACAATACAGCAGAATATTTTACCTCCGCCTTAATGGCAAACGGATATCTAGATCTAACCCCGGTTGGCCGATTTGAGCCCTTTATTGGAGCGGGAGTTGGTGTTGCCCGTGTTCGCTGGAATGAAATTTCAAGCGGAACCATTTGTACGCCCGCATCGGCGGCAGTTGCCAGAGAAGGTTGTTATGGCGCAGGCGGCACCGACCAGCCAGAACCCAATACAACTTATATACATGGTGGAACAATCAATGGCGGTGTTGACTATCGACTTGCATTTTCGGCGACAGCAGGGTTTGCCTACCGGGTGAATAGTAATTTGCTGTTGGAAGCATCCTATAGATATATGGGTGTAAGTGATACAATGGGAATATATTCAGGATCAACGAAGGCCGAGAATACAGCAAAAAATGGATTTGGTCTTCACCAGGTAAACTTTGGTCTGCGTTACGAAATCTGGTAAATTTTTGACCTCCAATTTGATCAGATTACTGTAAAACGGCGGAATTTAATTCCGCCGTTTTTATGTTTTGTTGAACGATACCAGTAAAATTGTTGCCCAATGATGATTGTCCTTGACGCGGGGCAATTCGAAGACTATCCCCCGAGGTGGGACACCCCTCCCCAACGAGGGGCAACTATCTGTGAGGGTAGCCATTGTGAGCACATTACCAAAACCGGGCCAGCGCCCGGAGAATATCCGTTTTTCGTCCGGTCCTTGTACCAAACGGCCAGGCTGGTCACTTGAAAAACTCAAAAACGCATCGCTGGGGCGTTCGCACCGGGCTAAAGCCGGTAAATCCAAACTGAAATCTGCCATAGAGCTGACGCGCGAATTATTGGGCGTGCCTGATAGTTATCGTATTGGCATTGTGCCGGCATCTGATACCGGGGCTGTGGAAATGGCCCTGTGGAGCCTGCTTGGTGCGCGTGGCGTTGATATGGTTTCGTGGGAAAGTTTTGGCGCTGGCTGGGTCAGCGATGTCTGCAACCAGTTGAAGCTTGAAGGTGTGCGCAAGATTAATGCGGCCTATGGCGAACTTCCCGATTTAAGCCGGATTGATTTTGACCGCGATGTGGTTTTTACCTGGAATGGGACAACGTCAGGTGTTCGCGTTCCCAGTGGAGATTTTATTCCCGCTGATCGTGAGGGCCTGACAATATGCGATGCCACTTCTGCGGCTTTTGCCCAACAGCTGGATTTTGACAAACTGGATGTGACAACATTTTCCTGGCAAAAAGTGCTGGGGGGAGAGGCGGCCCATGGGATGTTGATCTTGTCGCCACGCGCAGTCGAGCGGCTGGAGGGTTACACGCCGCCCTGGCCGCTGCCCAAAATATTCAGGATGACCAAAGGTGGCAAGCTGATCGAAGGCATCTTTGAAGGGGCAACAATCAATACGCCATCTATGTTGTGTGTGGAGGATTATCTCGATGCGCTTTTGTGGGCGAAGTCTATAGGCGGGCTGGAAACCTTGATCAGTCGTGCTGATGCCAATACAGCGGCTGTCAGTGATTATGTTGAAAATCATAACTGGATTGATTTTCTGGCCAGTGACCCTGCAACACGTTCTAATACTTCGGTTTGTCTGGTTATCAGTGACCCGGACATTATTGCTTTGAGTAAAGAACGACAGGCTGAATTTGCCAAATCGATTGCGTCATTGCTGGAAGCGGAAGGGATAGCACTTGATATTGGTGCTTACCGCGATGCGCCGGCCGGGTTTCGTATCTGGTGTGGGGGAACGGTTGAGGCAGGCGACGTGCGGGCATTGATGCCCTGGCTGGGCTGGGCTTTTGAAACACAAAAATCGACTTTGTCGACCTAATTCTGAGTTTAATTCCAATACCTTAAAGATGGAGGCCATCATGGCACCTAGAGTACTTGTATCTGATAAATTGTCTGAAACTGCTGTTCAAATTTTCCGCGACAAGGGTGTGGATGTTGATTTCCTGCCTGATGTTGGCAAGGACAAGGAAAAAATGCTGGAAATCATCGGGCAGTATGACGGACTGGCAATTCGTTCTGCAACCAAGGCAACAGAAAAACTGATTGGGGCTGCCGAGCGGCTCAAAGTCATCGGGCGTGCTGGAATTGGCGTGGACAATGTCGATATCGCTGCTGCTTCACGCAAAGGCATTATCGTGATGAATACGCCATTTGGCAATTCGATCACCACGGCGGAACATGCCATTGCCCTGATGCTGGCGGTAGCGCGGCAAATCCCGGAAGCCAATGCTTCCACCCATGAAGGCAAGTGGGAAAAATCCCGGTTTATGGGTGTGGAACTCACCAACAAGACTCTTGGATTAATCGGCTGCGGTAATATCGGTTCTAATGTAGCGGAGCGCGCCAAGGGATTGAAAATGAAAGTAGTGGCGTTTGATCCGTTCCTGTCTCAGGACAGGGCCGATACGCTTGGTATTGAAAAAGTCGAGCTGGATGAATTGTTTGGCCGGGCGGATTTCATCACGCTTCATGTGCCGCTGACTGACAAAACCCGCAATATTATTGATGCCGCAGCAATCGCCAAGATGAAAGATGGTGTCAGAATTATCAATTGCGCGCGTGGCGGTCTGGTGGTTGAAGAGGACCTGGTGGCGGGTTTGAACAGCGGCAAGGTGGCGGGAGCGGCCTTTGATGTATTTGCATCTGAACCCGCAACGCATAATCCGATGTTTAACCTGCCCAACGTGGTAGTGACGCCTCACCTTGGTGCCTCAACAACAGAGGCGCAGGAGAATGTGGCCATTCAGGTGGCGGAACAGATGTCTGATTATCTGATCAATGGTGCGGTCACCAATGCACTCAATATGCCCTCCATATCTGCCGATGAAGCGCCAAGACTGTTGCCATTTGTCAAGCTTGCAGAATATCTGGGCAGTTTTGTCGGGCAGGTTACCGATTCACCGATCAAGGAATTTGAAATTCTTTATGATGGCGCGGTGGCGGGTATGAATACCAGCGCTCTCACCAGTGCGGCGCTTGCCGGGCTGATCAAATCACAGGTGGCTGAAGTCAACATGGTTTCCGCCCCGGTAATGGCCAAGGAGCGCGGTATTCAGGTTTCGGAAACGAAGCGCGATAAATCCGGCGTATTTGACAGTTATATCAAAATCAATCTGGTGACGGAAAAACACCAGCGCTCGATTGCAGGCACCGTGTTTTCGGATGGCAAGCCGCGTTTTATTCAGATCAAGGGCATTAATCTTGATGCGGAAGTGGGGCGTCATATGATCTATACCACCAATCGCGATGTGCCGGGTATCATTGGCACGCTGGGCAAAATTCTTGGGGATGGGGGCGTGAATATCGCCAACTTCAACCTGGGTCGTGACAAGCCGGGCGGTGATGCGATTGCGCTACTTTATGTAGATCAAACGGTAGGGAAACCTATACTGGATGAGTTGTTGAATGGCGGGTTGTTTAATCAGGCAAGGGCGCTGGAATTTGATGTGGGGTAGGGCGCTTTGAGGCCCTCGAGCGGCTGGTTAAATCCGCTCGCTTTGAAACTCAATAATACGCTCAATTTCCTGACGCGCATAAAGCGCAAACTGGTTTTGCACGCCAATTCGCGTCAGGTCGGTTTCATCCATATCGCCAAACACCACGATGTTTTCATCATTGGTGAGGTTCGCCGGTCCCGTATAATTGAAACTGCCGACAATGGTGATCTTGTCATCAATCGTCATCAGCTTGTGATGAACCTTGCGCACACCGGTTCCGGTTTTGTTTTGAAAAATATCGATATCCGCCCCGGCCAGCGTATCTTTTGCCGCCCATTTCTGGTTGACCGCGCGGCGGTCCATTACGCCTGAAACATTCACCCCGGCAATTTTTGACAACACCATCGCATCATCAATGCCGGATGATTTTGAAAAAGTAAATATCGCAAAATCGATGCGCTCGCGCGCCTTGTTCATCTGTTTGATAAACTCCATTTCCGGCATATGGTCGGGCGCAAACAGCGGTTTCACCCGCATGTTTGACACATAGTGATCTTCAAGCGGCTTGCGCGAGCGCTCCAGTGAACGCTTGCCAAAAATGCCTTTTCTTATCTCCCGAAATTCCTTGCGATATTCCCCTGCAACGGTTTTGTCATGCACTATCACCACGTGGTTGAGATTTTTGGTAACGCCCGTAGTGGTGAAATTGGTTGACCCTGTAAGCACGGATACTTTGTCACGAATGATAAATTTCTGGTGGAAAATGTGCGGGTTATAGTCAGCCTTGGCATCAATCCCCGTGCGCAATATACGCATCAGCAATTCGCGGTTTATCTCATATTCCCCCAGCGAATCCGCCCTGGGCGGCTTGCCCTCTTTGAGATAATCCTGCTCCATCACCATATGCACCCGCACCCCGCGCAAGCGCGCCGCAATGATCGCATCGGCTATGGGTTTATGGTCCAGTTCCTGCACAGAAATCTGTAATTCTATGGTAGCCCCTTCAATAAACCCGATAATCGCCTCTTCCAGCGAATCAGGCCCACCAATCTCCCGTGGCCCCATATACATCGTAATATCACCCACACTAACCGGCATACCGTTTCCCTTCGATAGTTTAACCAGCCCCGATATATGCCCAAGGGTATGGTAGGCGGTTTTGTGGGGTTTTTCAAATTTGGGTGGGGATGGGGGTGTTTGGGCGGGATAGTAATTCTGTTTCATCGGTATTTTTGCACGCCCTTTTTACCTCTTTCCAGCTCTTGTGATTTCAGCAGTTTAGCGGACTGAAATCGTTAGGTGAAAAGGCTCCCTTTTGTATCATGTTCTCACGACTGGTTGCAGCATTACTCATTTAAACTTACATTCCAAGCATGACCAACGATATTACTCTAATCACAAAAAAACCTTCTGAATGCTCAGTTTCTGAATTGAACAAATTTGTTGCTCTCGTTGAATCCGGGGATGAGGTAATAGATGGTCTTATATGCCGTGTTAAAACACGAGGCGAAAGACTCGTCTTTCTCTACCAGTCGGGTGTTTTAGCTGGAACGGCTGCTATCAAGCAACCATACGAGGATTATCGTTCTAGAGTTTTCAATAAAGCTAAGACTTCACTTCAACCGGAGGATTTTTCACTCGAACTTGGATGGATAGTGGTATCTTCAGAATTTCGCCGAAAAGGTTACGCCGGTATGCTCATTAAAGAATCAATGATGGTAATTGGCGGAAAGAAAACATTTGCTACAACACGTAAAGACAACGAGGCAATCCACCATTATCTTAAATCTCACAAATTTAGTTTATGCGGCGAACCGTATCGGTCAGAAAATCGTGAAGAGCATATAGTTCTTTTTGTCAGACAGTAAAACTGGTCATGGTACTTGTCGTACTTTATCAGTTGTAAAACCGATTGGTGATTACTACTGATCATGTGGAGCGAAAGGTTTCCCTTTTGCTGCACGCATAGTTGAAACAAAATTAGCCATCCTGTTCCAATATTACCACCCACTTATAAACCAGCTATCACCAATTTCTACAAATATCACGCAAACAGAGCAAAATAACCAATTGTATTCCAGTACTCAAAAATGCCGTGCAGGGTCCTGGGTGTTGCCAAGGACACGGACAATCAAAATTCCGTTTTCTGAAGGTTGATAATAGATTGAATGAACACTGTATTCGTAGCGCTGTAAATTTGGGCTGACAAAGTTGTAGTCACTGCCCCAACTTTGATATTTAGCAAGCAAATCAAGGCACTCGATCAACCCGTCATAATATGCATCAGCCTGAT
>JAKISV010000109.1 GCA_021648425.1 Rhizobiaceae bacterium | reverse complement strand
GTTCGCTGCCAACATCCCCGGCAAAGCCAATAGCTTCTCCATCTGCACCCAGGGCATTTATTTCACTGGCGGTTTGCGCGCATGTTTCCCCTTTGCGTGAGGCGATCATCACCCTGGCACCGGCCTGCACCATCGCGGTTGCAGCCATTCGGCCAATGCCTGTGGCGCCACCGGTGACTAATGCAGTTTTACCTTTGAGTGAAAATAAATTCTCCAGATAGTTCATGCTTGCTCCTGTTTGATATCCATAATATTTCACAACAACACTTACGTAAACTGTTATTGTGGAGGTGCGGACGAAATCCCTAAAGTTAATTGACTTGATCTTCGGCTGTTCTACTCTGGGGTCGAAAACTGCATTGGCCGCAATAAGGATTTTCTCAATATGAATACTCAAATGGATTTGGGAATGAGCGAGCGGGTGGCTGACCTGCGCCAGAAAATTACTCAGATGATGGAAGATGAAATTACGCCACTTGAAGGTGAATATCTGGCACAGGTGGAAGTTGGCGATCGGTGGCAGCATACCAAACGCCAGAGCGAAATACTGGAAGGTTTGAAATCCAAAGCGAAAAACCAAGGTTTATGGAATTTCTGGCTGACAGATTCAACTAAAGGATTCGGTCTCACTACGGTTGAATACGCTTATCTTGCGGAAGAAATGGGAAAATCTCATTTGGGTGCGGAAGTGTTCAACTGTTCTGCTCCAGATACCGGCAACATGGAAGTGTTGGAGCGTTATGGCCTTGAAGAACATAAACGCCAATGGCTGGAACCGTTGCTTGATGGCAAAATCCGCTCTGCATATCTGATGACTGAGCCCGATATTGCCTCATCAGACGCCACTAATATTTCAATGAGTTGTGTTCGAGATGGGGATGAATATGTACTGAACGGTGAAAAGTGGTGGTCAACGGGTGCGGGTGATCCGCGTTGCAGAATATACATTGTGATGGTGCGCACTGGTGATGATGAGACCCCCAAACACCAGTGCCATTCCATGGTGCTTGTACCAGCTGATAACGCCGGTGTTAAAGTGCTTCGCCCGTTACAGGTCTACGGCATGGATGATGCGCCTCACGGCCATATGCATATCAGATTTGAAGATGTGCGGGTGCCGGCATCTAACTTGCTGCTGGGCGAAGGGCGTGGCTTTGAAATTGCCCAGGGGCGGTTGGGGCCGGGTCGAATACATCATTGCATGCGCGCTATCGGCCAGGCGGAACGGGCATTGGAGCTGATGTGTAAACGTTCATTGGAACGCGAAGCCTTCGGTAAACCGCTTGCCCAACTGGGCGCAAATTATGATATCATTGCCAATGCCCGTATGGAAATTGAAATGGCTAGGCTGTTGTGTTTAAAAGCGGCATGGATGATGGACCAGGGAGACGCGCGTGCTGCGGCTCCGTGGATTTCACAAATCAAGGTTATTGCGCCCCAGGTTGCGTTAAAAGTGATTGATGAGGCCGTGCAGATGCATGGAGGTGCCGGGGTGTCGCAGGATACTCCGCTGGCGCGCATGTGGCAAAATGTGCGAACCTTACGCCTGGCCGATGGCCCCGATGCGGTCCATCGAAGGCAAGTGGCAAGAAGTGAACTGAAAAAATACACTCAACGCAAAATGTAGGCTCGCAGATACACTATTCTATTCTAAGACTCTCGATACGTGCTACCACCAATCCGCCCGTATCATCGGAGTCTGAAGCCAGCGCAATTCCAACAAGTGCCTCGGGGAGGCTGCCAAAGGCTTTTTTATAATCGTTTGCCAGATCCACTGTTTCTTCAAAGAACCCAACCTTTGCCGATCTCTTGATTATCGTTACACCACGGTTGCCCAGATAGGGGTTTTTCTGGACAGTATTTCTGGCCTTGTCGCCGCCAAAAGAATAAATCACAATACGCGCCTGCTTACTGGTAAGCAGCGTTTTGATATCGGCGCTCAACCCGATGCGCTCAGCGCTGGCGCGGTCGAGAAAAACAAAATAAATTGAAATATTGCGATCATCATCGCCCTTTTTGCTTAAATCTGTAGGCGGTACGGACTTTGAAGTTTCCCATATCCACGAAGCACTCGTTGCATTCCAGAGGTTCTTGTCCAGCGTGCGATAGATAACGGAAGAACTCTTGCGGGCAATAATATCGACGGACTTACCTTTCATCATGAATTGCGTCGCGGGAATTCGGAAAAAATTCAATGTTTTCCAATCGTTGGTAAATTGAATTGGATTTGCGTTGGATAATTGAGAACCAGCGACAAAAAACACAACAAATATATAAATCAGTTTTTTCATTTATTAGGTATCCAGGCAAAGTTGGTTTGCTTGATTGCTCTACACACAATCTATTTCACGTTCACATCAACTCTTTGTTTGCAGTCAGGATTATCCCGGATGTGGTATTTATACATGTTGCAAAAACTTGTCGGCAGGGTATGATTTTGTAACATAATAAAGAAGTCTGTTTGTGAGGAGGGTGTCGGTGGCCGATTGTATCATTGTTGAAAATTCCGGCGGTGGCGTGACGATCACATTAAACCGGCCTGACCAGCTCAATGCATTCAACGAAGCCCAGCATCTGGCGTTTCGACAGGCACTTGAAGTGGCGCGTGATGATGAAGGTATTCGAGCAATTCTGATTACGGGGGCTGGTCGTGGATTTTGCGCCGGTCAGGACCTTGGCGACCGTGACCCATCCAAAATGGATGGTCCCCCTGATCTCGGAGAGACTATTGAGAATTTCTATAATCCCCTAATTCGCCTGATACGCTCAATCCCCAAACCAGTCATCTGTGCTGTTAACGGGGTAGCTGCGGGGGCGGGGGCAAATATTGCTTTAGCCTGCGACATTGTGTTGGCGGCAAAATCCGCAAAGTTCATTCAGGCATTTTGCAGGTTGGGACTGGTTGCAGATTCAGGTGGAAGCTGGATATTGCCAAGGCTTGTCGGGGAGGCAAGAGCCAGGGCGCTGATAATGAGCGGGGCGCCGGTGTTGGCTGAACAGGCCCAGCAATGGGGTATGATATGGCGTGCAGTTGATGATGATCAAATGATGAATGAGGCAAAGGAATTGCTGCAGCATTTTTCCAGCGCCCCGACATTTGGCCTTGGTTTAATGAAGCAGGCCTTGAACGCATCCTCAGATAACAGCCTTGATCAGCAGCTTGATCTTGAACGCGATTTGCAAAGAAGGGCAGGGCGCTCTGCTGATTATGCCGAAGGTGTTGCTGCATTCCTGCAAAAACGAAAACCAGAATATTCAGGCCGGGAATAAGATGAAAAACAGTGAAGAAATGAATGGTGATGAACTGGCTCGCGCCTGTGCTGACGCAATGTGGAAAAATGACAAGGCTTCAAGTGGCCTTGGTATGGAACTGGGTGTTGTATCCCAGGGGATGGCGCAATTGTCGATGGTAGTTCGTGACGACATGACCAATGGTCATAATATCTGTCACGGCGGCTTTATATTTACACTCGCTGACAGCGCATTTGCTTTTGCCTGTAACGGTTATAACCAGTTTACAGTGGCACAGCATTGTTCGATCAGTTTTCTCAAATCTGCCAAGTTGGGAGAAAAATTGACTGCTGTTGCAATAGAACGCCAACGCCAGGGGCGATCTGGTTTGTATGATATTTCCGTCACCAATGAAGCTGATGAAATAATAGCTGAGTTTCGCGGGATATCGCGAACCATTAAAGGCCAGCATTTACAACAAAACTGATAACTGGAATAAGTCGAATGAAAGAACTCACCCCCGAGCGCTCAAGCCTGGAACCCATCGAGATTGCATCACGCGATGAAATAATGGCGCTGCAACTGCGACGGATGAAAAAAACACTCCTCAACGCTTATGAAAATGTACCGTTTTACCGTAGCAGTTTTGATGCTGCGGGCATCCATCCAGAGGATTTGAAAACCCTGGGTGACCTGGCAAAATTTCCATTCACAGTAAAAAGCGATTTACGTGATAATTATCCATTCGGGATGTTTGCGGTCCCGCGTGACAAGGTGGTTCGCATTCACGCTTCATCAGGCACGACTGGTAAACCAACAGTAGTGGGTTACACCCAAAACGACATTGAAATGTGGTCCCAGGTGATGGCGCGGTCAATACGTGCTGGCGGGGGCAGAGCGGGTGATATCGCGCATGTTGCTTATGGATACGGATTATTCACAGGTGGGCTGGGTGCTCATTATGGTGCTGAAAAACTTGGCTGTACGGTTATTCCGATTTCCGGCGGTATGACCGAGCGCCAGGTCAATCTGATTACGGATTTCAAACCCGACATTATCCTGGTAACGCCTTCTTATATGCTTGCGGTGCTGGATGAATTTACCCGGCAGGGAATAGATCCGCGTTCCAGCTCAATGAAGGTGGGCATTTTTGGGGCGGAACCCTGGACCAATGCGATGCGCGAAGACATCGAGCAGGCTTTTGATATGCATGCGGTCGATATTTATGGTTTGTCGGAGGTAATTGGGCCCGGCGTAGCGATGGAATGCGTTGAGACTAAAGACGGTTTACATATCTGGGAAGATCATTTCTATCCCGAAATCATCAATCCTGAAACATTGGAGCCTGTTGAAGAAGGTGAGCGTGGTGAACTGGTTTTCACATCACTGACCAAAGAGGCATTCCCGATTATTCGCTACCGCACCCGGGATCTGACCCGCCTGTTGCCGGGTAGTGCACGCTCAATGCGCCGGATGGAAAAAATTACAGGGCGTACAGATGATTTGATAATCCTGCGCGGTGTCAATGTTTTTCCCACCCAGATTGAAGAGCAGATATTAAGGGTCAAAAGTCTCTCGCCTCACTATCAAATTGTACTGGAGCGAACCGGTCCAATGGATGCAATGAGCGTGAATGTGGAAACAGTTGACAATAATACCACTGCTGAGCAACGCAGCGGATGGATGAAAGAATTATCCGCCCACATCAAGGGCGTTGTGGGTGTATCTGCAAAAATTAGTGTTAGTGAACCAGGCTCAATTGAACGATCGGTGGGTAAGGCTGTGCGTGTAATAGATAAACGAAATAATAAATGATTGCCCGGGTCGATGCCTATTCAAAACGATGATGTTTTAAGAAACTATATTGCCAGCCAGACGGGTAACGGTTCCCATCTTCGTGTCTGGTCGTTGATAGTGACAATATTTGGTGATGCTATTGCGCCACGTGGCGGAATATTTCGACTTAGCGCACTTCAAAAAATCACCAAACGAATTGGTATCAAAGACAACGCCCTTAGAACTGCCATGTCACGGCTTGCCAGTGATGGCTGGCTGGAACGCCAACGTATTGGACGCGCCAGTTATTACGGCCCTTCACCCAAAGCGGCAACAGAAATTGCGGACGCCAGTGAAGTGATTTACCGATTTTTTCCAGATAAATGGAACGGTAACTGGCATTTTGCTTTAGCGTCAAACTCAGAAGAATTTACGGCAAAAACTAAAATATTGCTGCATCAGAACAATTTTGCTTTTCATGGTCGAAAGCTGGCAATTGCTCCTGACACCTATGAGAAATCTGAACCTTTTGCCATTCCCGGTGCGTTGCATTTCAAAGTGAGTTCATCAGGTGAACCGGGGATAGAATCGATATTGGATGACCTTGAATTTGATGAGGATTGTTCTGGAAACTACATCAAGTTTCTAAATTCTGCGATTGGATTACTCCCGGTTGTGGAATCCATAGATCAAAGCCAGGGGCTTGATGCAATGGTGCTTCGAACGCTTCTGGTACACAATTGGCGGAGAATTGTATTGAAAGATGTTCACTGGCCGCAAATACTTCGGAATAAACAATGGCCAGGATTTGCAGCGCAATCTTTGATGAAAAACCTTTATCATAAATTGCTCAAACCCTCTGAAAACTGGCTTGATGATCTGGATGCAACACCTGCTGGGAAATTGCCCTCTCCTGAAAAGGAATTATGGAAACGGTTTATCAGTTGATGTTACAGAAAGTCTATTGTAGAAATATATTTCGTAACATAACATGCCGCCGATGAAACTAATGGAAAAAACACCATGTATTCTCAAGGCCTGATAGGCGCAGATGACAGCACCCATGAAGATGAAGAATTTCTTGCCCGTTTTCAGGCGCGCATAGATGCGGAAGAAAAAATTGAACCCAATGACGCCATGCCGCAAGGCTATCGAAAAACACTTGTACGCCAGATTGCTCAACATGCCCATTCGGAAATCGTAGGCATGTTGCCTGAAGGAAACTGGGTTACACGCGCACCCACACTGAAGCGAAAAGCAGCACTGATTGCAAAAATTCAGGATGAAGGCGGGCACGGACTGTATTTGTATTCTGCCGTCGAAACGCTGGGCGTTAGTCGCGAACAGGTGACGCAGGAATTGTTGAGCGGCAAAGCGAAATACTCTTCGATATTCAACTACCCGGCAATCACCTGGGCAGATATTGGCGCGATTGGCTGGTTGGTGGATGGGGCTGCAATTATGAACCAGATACCGTTGTGCCGCTGTTCTTACGGTCCTTATGCGCGCGCCATGGTTCGCGTGTGTAAAGAGGAGAGCTTTCACCAGCGCCAGGGTTACGAAATTCTAATGATGCTTTGTGCCGGCAGTGATGAACAAAAAGCGATGGCTCAGGATGCACTCAATCGATGGTGGTGGCCATCATTGATGATGTTTGGTCCTCATGATTCTGAAAGCACCCATGGCAGCCAGTCGGAAAAATGGAAAATCAAACGTATATCAAACGATGATCTGCGCCGTAAATTTGTCACCGCTACCGTTCCTCAAGCGGAATTTCTAGGCCTTGAAGTTCCAGACCCTGAATTGAAATGGAACGAAAAAACCGAAAGTTATGACATCGGTCCAATTGACTGGGACGAATTCTGGAGTGTGGTCAAGGGCAATGGTGTGATGAACAAAGAACGTTTGGAAGCACGCAACAAAGCCTGGGACGAAGGTGCATGGGTTCGTGAAGCAGCTAATGCCTTTGCGCTAAAAAGCCAGGAACGCGAGCAGCTTGAAGCGGCACAATGAAGAATAATGATATGAGGAAAGGCAACGATATGAGCAACAACGAAACACTCACTCAATTATGGGAAGTATTTATTCGTCCTTCCAACGGTCTGGCTCATAAACATGCAGGTTCTATCCATTCCGCCGATAGCGAAATGGCGGTGCAGGCAGCGCGCGATGTTTATACCAGACGTGGTGAAGGAACTTCCCTTTGGGTGGTGCCATCCTCTGCTATTGTTGCCAGCGATCCACGCGATAAAGAGGAATTGTTTGATCCTGCCGATGACAAAATTTATCGCCACCCCAGTTTTTACAATATTCCTGATGAAGTGGGGCACATGTAATGGCAAAAGCTAATGATGATCTGTTTGAATATCTTATCCGTCTTGGAGATGATCATCTCATTTTAGGCCACCGCCTGTCGCAATGGTGCGGTCATGCACCCACACTGGAAGAAGATCTGGCATTATCAAATATTGCCCTTGATATGATTGGCCAGGCCAGAAGTCTTTATACTTATGCTGGTGAAGTCGAAGGAAAAGGCCGCAGCGAAGATGATCTGGCATTTCTTCGCAAAGAACATGAATATCATAACCTGATGCTGGTCGAGCGTGCCAATAATGACTTTGCCCACACTATTATTCGTCAACTGTTTTTCTCTGTTTATGCTGAATTGTTGTGGGAAATATTGAGTACCAGTGGAGACGAAAAACTATCGCAAATTGCAGCAAAAGCCCGTAAAGAAGCCAGCTATCATGTGCGCCACAGCGCACAATGGACCATTCGACTTGGTGACGGGACACAGGAATCTGCCGCACGCATTGCCGATGCAGTAAAAACCATGGCTCCAAATATTCAGGAAATGTTTGACGATGATGCCGTTTTACAAAGGTTGGTTCAAACTGGTGTAATTGGAGATGTGGCGGTTTTGAAAGCAGCCTGGCATATCTCAATTGCAGAGATTTTCAGCACAGCAAAGATCGACACTGACCTGCTTGAGACGGTGGCCATAGGCGGAGCACGTCCAGGCAGGCACACCGAATCCATGGGCCATATTTTAGCCGAACTCCAATATATGCAACGCACCTATCCGGGGTGCCAATGGTAGAACTGGCAACAAAGCACGATAAAGAGCTGGAAAACCTGATTTGGAAGATTGCCGAAGAAATTCCAGACCCGGAGATTCCGGTAATCCCGCTTGGGGATTTGGGCATTGTGCGTGGTGTTGAAATTGATGAACGCGGTAGGGCGCTTATAAAACTAACCCCTACTTATAGCGGTTGTCCGGCTATTCAACTGATTGAAGACACCGTGCGTACTGCCCTGGAAAATGCTGGCATTGTTGCGGCCATCGAGCGCGTGATTTCTCCACCGTGGACAACGGATTGGATTAGTAAAGCCGGCCGCGAAAAACTACGCGCCTATGGCATAGCCCCGCCGCAAAAAACCAGTTCATCAAAACCAGCTCTGTTCGAAAGCGATACCCCTCGATGCCCGCGCTGTGACAGTATTAAAACCCAACTGGTTTCACAATTTGGCTCAACCCCATGCAAGGCTCACTATGTCTGCAAAAGCTGCCGTGAGCCATTTGATTATTTTAAGTGTTTATAGATCAAAACTGGAGCCTTGAAAATTGCCTCTCGAATATCACAAGCTGGAAGTAACCGCGATTGAACCTACCGCCAGCGATGCGGTGTGTGTCAGTTTTAAAGTTCCTGACAAACTGGAAAAACAATTTGACTTTATACCAGGTCAGCACCTCACCTTGCGTGGTATGATTGATGGTGAGGAATTGCGCCGGTTTTATTCTATATGTTCATCGCAAAATGATCCCCTGTTGCGCATCGGTGTTCGCCAGTTGGAAGATGGCCGGTTTTCGGGTTTTCTCAATACTGAAACGAAAGTCGGCGATCAGCTGGATATTTTGGTGCCGCGGGGACTTTTTCGCTTGAATGATTCATCAAAAGGGAAGCATGTTTTAGCTTTTGCCGCAGGTTCTGGTATTACGCCTGTTTATTCTATTATTCACAATCACCTGGAATCGGATGCGCAATCGACGGCAACACTGGTCTATGGCAATCGCACCATTTCCAGCATTATGTTGCTTAGTGACCTGAATGATTTGAAAGATAAGTATCTCGACCGTTTCCAGCTTGTTCATATCTTAAGCCGTGAACAACAAGACAATGCCAGCTTGAATGGCAGAATTGACAAGGACAATGTCAAAAGCCTGGTGAGCAGTGGCTTGATTGAGCCGCAAAAAGCAGATGAGATTTTCATCTGTGGCCCCGCTGATATGATTGATAGCGCACAACAGGTATTAATTAGTCTGGGCGCAGATGGCGATAACATCAAAATTGAGCGGTTTACCGGCAATGAAAACGTCAAAAAGTCTCCTTCGCCGCAAACCCGCAAGATTGTCGAAAAGGGCGTTGGAATTACCTATATTCTTGATGGGGTGGAAAAATCATTTCCCCTGGAAGACCCTGCCGATACCATTTTGGGGGCTGCAAAAAAATCAGGGCATGTTTTGCCCTTTTCCTGCGCGGGAGGAATGTGCGCCACCTGTCGCTGCAAGTTGATTGAGGGGGAGGTTGAAATGGATGCAAACTATTCGCTTGAACCCTGGGAACTGGAGGCGGGATATGTACTTGCCTGCCAGAGCCGTCCAAAAACAGAAAAAATCAAACTGGATTTTGATGTAAGTTGAATTTACATTTTGGGCCGGAATTCAGGAGTGAGCGGAAATGACAGCGCTTTTATTATCAAGCTATTGTGC
>JAKISV010000108.1 GCA_021648425.1 Rhizobiaceae bacterium | reverse complement strand
GCGTGGTCGTTGCGCTTATATTGCTTTTCCACCAGATCAGCCAACAGCGCGCGCTGGTCGAGCTTGTCACCGATCTTCATCTGGAAGGTCATGGCGGTGTAAGTTTCAACCGAGCCGATGCCGTAAATGCAGGAAACGGAAGCGACGATGATGACATCATCGCGCTCGAGCAGGGAGCGGGTGGCGGAGTGGCGCATGCGGTCGATCTGTTCGTTTACCGAGCTTTCCTTTTCGATGAATGTGTCGGAGCGCGGCACATAGGCCTCAGGCTGATAATAATCATAATAGGAGACGAAATATTCCACCGCATTGTCGGGGAAGAAGTTTTTCATCTCACCGTAAAGCTGGGCGGCCAGTGTTTTATTGGGTGCAAGTATAAGTGCGGGGCGCTGGGTGGCCTCGATGACTTTCGCCATGGTGAAGGTCTTGCCCGAACCGGTAACGCCGAGCAGGACTTGCGTCTGCTCGGGTTTGTTTTCGCTCACGGCTGTTCGGGGCTTTGCCCCGGCCTGCGCGGGCGCGCTCGTCAGGCTCGCGCCTCGGCTATTGCCTCGGTCGGCTTTGCCATTGTTTTCGCTCACGGCTGTTCCGACTTGCGCCGGGCCTGCGCGGGTGCGCTCGTCTAAAGCTCGCGCTTCGCCTGTCGGCTCAGCCGGACTTTGTCCGGGGGTGGTATTGCCTGGGGTATGTCCCAATCCTTCCAGCAAATCCCTGATTGCTGTGGGCTGGTCGCCTTTGGGTTCGAAGGGGGAGACAACCTTGATGGGGATGCCGCCTTCGGCCTTGTCCGGTCTTGGTGGGCGGTGAGGGACCCATTGTTCGCCGTTTTTGATTAACGGGTCGCCTTCGGAAATCAGTTTGGAAAGGGCGTCAACGGTGGCGGTGACGCCGGTGAGTTTTTCGCCGTCATAGCCAAACGGGGCGGGGATGGAACCATCATCCTTTTTGGCGTCTTTTTTAGCGGTTTTCTTTTTGGTTTTAAGCTTGTCCTTGTCGGCCTGTTTTGCCAGCAGGCTTTCGGCCTCCTCAATAGTGACATCAAGCCCGGCAATTGGCATCAGACCACCGGCGACGCGCTCTGCCGGGGTGGCGTTGCCATCAGCGCCACGCTTTGAGCCTTTATATTTGGCCTTTGGTTTTTTGTCGGGCGTTTTGGCAATCTCATCCGCCCAGGCGGAAATATCACCTGATAACGGTTCGCCCGTCAGCTCACGCTGGGGCGTTTCTTCAAAGCCGGCGGGTTTTTTGGAGTCAGAGGCCATAGGGTTTTATGGACCAAAAGGGGAACAGATGGAAGGGGTGAATATGGCGCTGATGACGGAATTTGTCAGCAGGCCATTTGCCTTATTTGTTCTACTGGGAATTATTGTAAAAACCTTTATTCGGCAAGTAGCGCTTACTATAGGTAATCTGATTGCAACGGAATCGCAAAATGGCCCGAACTTTGTCATCTAAAAGCCTGAATTAGATACACTATGTTTAAATTAAGTCATTGATATTGTTATATATTTTAATATTAGTTGATTTGAAATTCTTGAATACGGGTACTAACTTCCAGTTGTCGGCGAACTTGTTTTTCTCTCCCTTTACAGGGGGCGCAGAGGAATGGTTTGTCGAACCGCTATTGTCTGGAATAATCCGGCAAGGCGGAAATTCAACCCGGCCGGATATGACAATTATGTCACCGGCCAAATACAGGGAGAATACCAATGCGGATGTTACTTGCCACACTTGTTGCCTCGATCGCTTTTGTCGGAGCGGCATTTGCCGGAGAAGTTGAAGGCACTGTACAAAGTGTCGACATGGGAACGATGAGTGTCGTTCTTGAAGACGGCAGCGAGTATAAAATCGGCGAAGGGGTTTCACTTGACGGCATCGCTGCTGGAACAGCGGTGAAAATCAACTTTGATGACGATACCAAAACGATTGTCACCATCGATAAGATGTAGTCAGGTATAATGAGAATGAACGACGGGCGCCGAGAGGTGCCCGTTGTTGTTTTGGGGGTGGGGCTAATAAATCTGAACTGCCACCACCAAAGTCTCACAATTTTTTTGAATACGGGGTTGAACCAATTAAACTAATAAATTAGTTTAATTGAAATGAACCAATCAGAAACTATTTCCAGCATCTGTTCTGCCCTATCACATCGCTCGAGAGTTGATGTGCTATTGGCGCTATTGCCTAATGCTGATGAGGGCATGCGCACCGGGGATCTATCTGAAGTGACAGGCCTGCCACCTTCGACATTGTCCCATCATCTGCGAGAACTTGAGTATGGGGGAGTAATTGAGCGGCAGGTATTGGGGCGGACGACGATTGTTCGACCAAATCTCAAGGCCCTTGTTGAAGTAGTCAATATACTTACGCAGATTTGCTGCCCGGTCAAAACCAATTCACCTCACGATAAGACCTGAAAAAACTATGGAACTTCCAATAACCACAGCCCTGGCAAGTAGCATTTCAATTTGGTTATTGGTGTTGAGTTGGGCCGTTATCAAGCAACGCCGCGTGGCGGGCAAGTCGCTTGGTGATGGCGGTGATGTGCCGCTTTTGCGGAAAATGCGGGCGCAGGCAAATCTGGCTGAATATGCACCACTATTTGTTATAATGATTGGACTGGCAGAGTATCAGTCGGATCGCTCGCTGGTTATTGGTTCGATGGCAATTTTGTTCATGCTGGGACGACTGGCACATGGTTATGCGCTGGCGTTCAGCGTGAACGATCCAATGGGAAGATTTGTCGGGGTAGCGTTGACATTTATAGCTTTTGGGGCCGTTATCTTGCACAATATTTTACTTTTCATTCTCTAATTTGGCTGATTATTTATAACCAGCCAGTCAGTCAGAAACCATCGGTAGCCTGCTGGGAAACGCCACCTGACCGGAGACGCTTGAAAAGCAAACCGATGCCAAGACCGCCGGGAGGAGAATTCATTGGATGGAGCCGAAATATTCCTCGCGTAGTATTGCGTGTTGAGCCTCATCCCACCATTTGTCCTGCGCCCAGATGCACTGCCTTGAAACGCCTTCTTTTTGCAATTTGAGCTTTTTTAATGCTGCGATACAGGCTTTGTTTTCGATAGCAACATCGGCTGAAATCCTGTTCAGTTTGATATCTTCAAAACCAAATTTAATGATTGCATTTGCTATTTCAGTGCCAAAACCTTTTGCGAAATGTTGTTTGGCCACACCAAACCCCAGGGATGCTATTGCGGGATGGGAGCGTGACAGGCTGGCCTGGCCGATGAGTTCTCCAGATGTTTTTTCAAACGCTACATAAACGCAGAGGTAACGCTGGGGATCACTCCCGCGATGCTCCATATAGCGTTTTGTGCGCAGTTCCATATCGGAAAATTCTGCGGGCTCAACTGCCTGATATTTCCATTGTTCCGGGCTGTTTTGAAATGCCTGCAAAGCCGGGCTGTCCTGCAATTCGACCTCGCGTGTCAATGAGCATTTAAAACTGGAACAGGTTATTTTCATTCTCCAAACAACTCTCCCCTTTACGTAAAAGTAAAAATCTGTAAAATCCCGCTATGGCCGAACTCACGATTCCCGCCCTTGACGGGCATGCGCTTGCTACAACTCAATATCCTGGTTCTGATCCTTTAGGGCCGGTTATTCTTATCAGTTCGGGGGTGGCAATTCCTCGGCGGTATTATCGGCATTTTGCCAAATGGCTGGCCGGGCGCGGGGCCAGTCTGGTAATTTGCTGGGATTATCGTGGCATTGGTGGTTCCTGGCCACCGGCAGCGAAGGGTGATGAGCGCAAGTTTGATTATCTGATGAGCGACTGGGCGCTCAAGGATTATCCCGCGATGATTGACTGGATCGGCGAAAATCACAAAGGCCGTGAAATTTATACAATTGGCCACAGTTTTGGCGGACAGGGCTTCGGGCTTAGCGATCGCAATGTGCGGGTTGATAAATCGGTGTTGATTGCCTCAATGTCGGGCTATTGGCGCAAGATGGTGTTTCCGGCAAATTACAAGGCGTGGTTTTCGCTGTTGGTGATGGGGGATATGCTGGGCAGAATTTATGGCTATGTGCCAGGTAAATTCGGGCTTGGGGAGGATATTTCCCATAGTGCACTTAAACAGTGGGCGAAATGGTGCAGACATCAGGAATATTTTTTTGGCGACGCTGATCTGCCGCAAACGCGTCATTTTGTTGACTATCGCGGGCCGATGCTGGCCATCGGTCTGGATGATGATAACTGGGCGACGCCGGAATTAATTGATCACCTGGTGGGGCATTTTACTAATGCACAACTGGAGCGGCGACAATTTTCAGCGGTGCAGGCGGGGGGTAAAGTTGGCCATTTCGGGTTCTTTAAACCGAAATTTGAGGAGACATTGTGGGAGCATGTAGGGGAATGGCTATTTGAGAGGTAAAGCCCGACCTTTCGCAGTTTGCCACAATTTGCTCTAATAGGGTGCTTAGATAGCGCTAATACGAAAATATTTTTTCTTAAAACTGTCAGAAAGTTTACGCCCATGAAAAATCTGTTCGCCGCAGCCCTGATCACGTCAACATTTCTCACCCCGGTGTTCGCCGCCGAACTGCCGTTTGATTCCAATGTTGGCGAGGTGACGGTTTATCCGCGCGGAGCGCAGGTGACACGGGTGGCACTGGGGGAGATGATGGCTGGTGATCCTGTGGTGATTGTTGATGATCTGCCGGGCAAGATTGTAGCTAATTCTGTTCGGGTTGAGGGCAAATCAGGGGCGGCGATTGAAATTGGCTCGGTTGATGTACGCCAGATTTTTGTCAAGGGTGAAGAAAATGCCAGCGAACGCAAAGAAATAGAAAGTGCGATTGAGGCGCTCAATGATGAAATCAATGCGCTCGACCAGCAAAGTGATAATGCCAAAACCCAACGCGCCATGTTGCAGGCATTAGCGGGGCAGGCAATAGTACCGCGCCGTGGCGAGAATGGCGGAATAATGATTTCTACAGAAGAACTCAGTTCACTGTTGGCATTGAGTGAGGAACGGTTTGCGGCGCTGTCTCAAATCACGCAAAAAGCGAGCATTCGCCAGCGTGAAATTTCAAAAGAAATCGATGAAATGCACCGGCGGTTGAGTGAGATAGCGCCTAAACAGGAACTCAAAACTGTAGTGGCGATTAACCTGACATCAGATGGTGCGGGCAGTGCTGAATTCCAGATCCGCTATAATGTGGAACAGGCGGGTTGGGCACCGCTTTATGATGCTAAACTCACCCTTGGCAGCGATGGCAAGGACAGCAAGGTGAAAATCACCCGCCGCGCCGCTGTCAGTCAGTCGACAACGGAAAGCTGGGACAATGTGGCGCTGACGCTTTCCACCGCTCGCCCCCGGGGTAACACCCAGTCACCGCAATTAGAGCCTTATCTGCTGGAGGAATATCAGCAGTTTTTAGCGAAACGCAAGCGCGATGCGCGAGCAATGAAGCCGGAAACAATGGGCAATGAAGCCGCCGCTACCTCGCTGGACGGGGTTGGGATGAGCCGCGCTATTCAGGCGGAAAAAGTTGATTTCAAACCGGTGACCGAGGAGATTGCCGGGTTTCTGGCGGAATATAAAATCTCTGGAGCGGTGAGCGTTGCCAATGCAGGGCAGGAGAAAAATGTTACCATTGGCGCAAAGGAGCTGGATGCAAAAATCGCTGCTTTCTCTGTGCCAAAAATCGATCCCAATGCCTATCTTACTGCCAGCTTTACCATTGAAGGCAAGGCGCCCTGGTTGCCCGGCATTGTGACATTGTCGCGTGATGGGGTGTTCCTGGGTAAAGCGCGCCTGCCGCTGCTTAACCCGGGCGCTGAGCATTCCCTGGGCTTTGGCCGCGATGATCTGGTCAAAATCGAGCGGGTTCAAGTAACCGACAAAAAAGGCGAAAGCGGATTTATCTCAACGGTAAATGTAGAAGAACGCAAATTTGTCACCACCATCACCAACCTGCACGATTTTGCCATGGCAGTGACCATCCAGGACCAGATCCCTTATGGTACGCATGAAGATATCAAGGTGGAAATGACACCGGGTACAACCAAGCCAAGTGTTGTGGATGTCGACAAAAAACGCGGGGTGCTTGCCTGGGAAAACATGATTGAAGCCGGTGGCGAGAAGGTGGTCGGCTTTGGCTATAAGGTTAGCTGGCCAAAGGAGATGAATATTACGCCCGTGGAGTAGGGGGGTGTTACGGTAACATACTTGCCAAATGTGATCAGTTTGTCATTTATTGGACAAAGTACGCGAATACAGTAAAACTGGGTTCATTTGGGTCTTTTGCGAAAGGAAATGAAATGATTAATAAAAGAATAGCAGTTTTTGTTCTGGCAACAATGATAGCGGGGCCAAGTCTGGCGGGGGAACGCGGTTCGGGGTTTTATGCGGCCGATTGCAAAAATCCCGGCGGTGGCTATGCAATCACCATCAATAAGGATGGAACAGCACAGGTTGATAGCGACCCGAACAGTTATAAAAATGTGCTGACCTCATATTCTTTTTTTGGCAATGACACGCCGAGCGATTTTGTTATTGCGATCTTGTTTGATGAGAAAAACAGTCCATTCCACCCTATAAAGGGCAACCGGGCTGGATTGAAATTTGGGACAATGGAAATAGTCTTTATGCGCTGGAAAACGGTCGCGCCAGCAAAGAACTTAAATTTTGTGCCGCTAATTGACCAGTTTCCTGGAAGTAAAATCCTGTTGGTGTAAATAGCTGAGTGATTAACCACCCTGTTGGTTTTACAGGTTCTAGCGAGGTTTTAATTGATTTTGTCTGATTGGTTGTGTTAATTGTCAGGCGGTTCTTGGAGGGACAAAACAGGGGAATACCGGGGCTGCTGTTAGTCGCGGATCAGATTCAGTATTAATCAATGGAGAGACAAATGAAAAAATTCATAGTAGCCCTTGCAATCTCAGCCCTGCTTCCTCTGACGGCACTCAACGGAACTGTTCAGGCAAAAGGCAAAAACGACGATGCTGCTGCTGCAATTGCGGGAATTATTGCACTGGGTGTGCTTGGAGCCGCCATTTCACGCAATCAGCGCAAGCAAGGCGTTGAAGAATATCGTCCTCACCCTAAAATTCGATATGATGAAAATGCAGTTGGTGCCTGCTTGTTCCGAGCTGAAAGTCTGGTTCGCGGTGCTGGTGGCTCTACAGCCCAATTGAATAGCGTTAAGAACATTCAACTGGCAAACAACGGCGATACCATTGTGACAATGACCGCTACCGGTGTTTATCCGGCAGGAAGCAAGACAAGCGATATTTATTGTGTCGTTGGAAATGATCACCGGGTCCGTGATTTCAGATTCAACTGATACTGGTCAGCTTACTTTTGAAAATTGTACCGGTCCACCTGCAAGGCGGACCGGTTTTTTCTGTGGAGTGCGGAGTAAATCGTCTGTTGTCCATGATTACCCAATTTAAGGTATATTAATTGTTGAGGTGCAAAATGTGCAATTGGGAATCAACTCCTTTACAGGAGCTGCAAGGTGAAAATACTTGGGTTTTTTGGTAATTCCATATTGGGGATATTAAATTTCGTTTTTGGCCTTGTAAACGCGGTGATTTTATTTGGCGCGGTATTTCCACTGCTGGGGATGATGACAAATGCAAATGGCCTGGACTTTGGATTTAATGATCCCGAAGTGCAACCCTTTTGGGTTCTTCTGGGGCTTGTTATTGGATTTGGCATCATAGGATTTGTGGTTTTGAAGAGGGAGACAAAGGTATTGGCAGTATTTTCTGCCGGTCTACCAAGTTTTTATGCCGGATATCTTTATTTCTCAGGCTTCTTCAGCTAACTAAATTAACCGAATTAATCGGTTACTGTCCCCGATTAAATTCCAACGGTGAATGTGGAATGATACAAATTTCCCCCCACCGTAACCAACCTGCGTGACTTTGCCATGGTGGCCACTGTTGGTTTGTGCCTAGTCCGGTTCGCCGAAACTTTCTGAGACTTTCATTGCAAGATCATAGTTGAACAAGGCCTGCAAACCATCTTGGAGCAATCGCGACTTACCGATTAGTTTTTTCATATCATGGATGTTCCATGAGACATATTTTGTATCGGGTAAAACAGTGACTGTGGCGCTGGCGGGCGTGTTCATCATGAAGCCTATTTCGCCGACAAACATATTGCCCGTAGCCATAAATTTGCGATTGCGTTTCGATATTTTCAGCTTACCCGACATGGAGTAGTAGAGATTGTCGCAATCTTCGCCTTCTGTGGTTATGACAGTGGGCTGGTCTTTCTGGTGCCAGGTTGCAATGCGCATGATTTTGCGAAACTGGCCTGGGGTCAGGGTTCTGAACGCCCTGTATAGACGCGCATCATCCGGGCCCATTGCAAATGTCGTCCTCTCAAGAATGATCATGCAAATCAGCAATCCATTGACGATGAATATTACCGCACTTGCAAAAATCGCATTCCATAAGGGTTCGGAGGATATGTAATAATAGTAGACCAGATAAAAGAAAGTACCGATCAATAACCATGAGCGTAGAAGCAGCTCGTCGCGGAATAAAAATCCCATGGTGTGAAATAACAAGGCAAGATAAACGAACATGCCAGCGGTAAATACCTGGTCCCAAATCATTATATTGTCCAATACTGAATTTCAGTTCCAGGCGACTGGAAAAAAGCCTGATAGCACCAATCTCACCCAAACCCTATATTTGCAACACAAAATAAAGACATGAGGAAAAAGGGGCTATGTTTGCAGGAAACCGGTATCAGGAATAATCGGTGACAGTAACCGACTGATTGTTTGGCAAATATCTCAATTCTCACAGCCCGTAAGCAATTCCAAGGGCCAGTTCTGGCCAGAACCATAACAACACCGCTGTTGCCAACATCATCAGGGCAAAGGGCCAGGCGCCTTTTACCACTTCTTCGAGGCGGGCTTTGCCCACGGCCTGGATGATGAACAGGTTGAGGCCTACCGGCGGGGTGATGAGGGCGGTTTCTATCAGTACGACGAAGAAGATGCCAAACCAGATGGGGTCGATGCCAACCATTTGCAGGGCCGGGAACAGCACCGGCACCATGATGAGAAGCATGGATAAGGCTTCGAGGAAAAAGCCGATGATCAGCAGCACCGCGCCAACGGCCAGCATGAACAGGGCCGGATCGGAGATGTTGGTGGTGAGCAGATCGGAGATATCCTGGGGGATACGGTAAAGGGTGATGGCGTAGGAGAATACTTTGGCGCCGGCGACGATCAGAAAAATCATCGTGGTGGTTTTCATGGAGTCATAAACGGCGTCTTTGAGCTTCTGCCAGTTCATGCGGCCCATGGCGAAAGTTATGATCATCGCCAGGATGAAGCCGACACCGGCACTCTCGGAAGGGGTGGCAACGCCCATATAGATGGAACCGATGATGGCAACTGCCAGGCCAACAGTGGGCAGCGCCATAAGGGTAGCAGAGCGCCGCGTGGCCCAGCTTGCTTTAGCGAGGTTTTGCTGGGTGCCTTTAACGCGTGCGTAGATGATGGAATAGATGATGAATACGGTTGCCAGAAAAAGGCCGGGGCCGATGCCGGCGAGAAACAATGTGGGGATCGAGGTTTCTGTGATGATGCCGTAGATAATCAACGGAATGGAGGGCGGGATCAGGATGCCCAAAGTACCACCGGCAGCGAGCAGCCCTAATACAAACGGGCGGTCATAGCCACGTGAGGTCATCTCGGGAATTGCTACTGTGCCGATGGTGGCAGCGGTGGCAACTGATGAACCGGAGACGGCTGAAAACATGCCGCAGGAAAGAATCGTGGCAACGCCCAGGCCGCCGGGCCAGTGACCGACCCAGCTTTGCACAGCGGCAAACAGATCACGCCCG
>JAKISV010000107.1 GCA_021648425.1 Rhizobiaceae bacterium | reverse complement strand
CTGTTTCAACAACGCCTTCGTCTTTTTGGGACGCAGCCTTTGGTGAATCGTTGTTTTCGGTGTTTTCTGCAGAACTTCTGGTTTTGCGCCCGCCGCGTTTTCCGCGCGTTCGTTTGCGTTTGCCATTATCTGTATCTGCTTCATCATCATTGGAAGCATTTTCCTCAACGCCACTTTGAGGTGTGGTATCTGCGGAATTTTGCTCCGTACCGACATCACTGGTTTCTTCCACACCTTTGCGGCCACGCCTGCGACGGCGTTTACGCTTCCCGGTGTTTTCAGCATCCTCCTGGGTATTGGATATATCTTCCGGGTCTGATTGTTCCGGCGCGTCATTTGAAATCTGCCCGGCTTGAATGTGGGTAACAGGCTTTGGTTCCCCGGTTGAAGCTTCACCTTTTTCCAGGGTAAAATTTTCTCCAAGTAAGTCGTGACTTCCTTCGATGAATATCTTTAAGCCAAAGCGTTTTTCAATTTCCATCAGGGCAGGGCGCTTGTGATTGAGGATATATAAAGCCACGTCATTGGCGGTTTTTACTACCAGATCAAACCGGGAGTTCTTAAGCAAGTGCTCATCAATGGCCCGTAAAATGTGCAGGCTGACAGATGAGTTGGAACGCATATGGCCCTTGCCCTGACAATGGGGGCATATGTCCATAGTTGAATCCAGAACACTGGCACGCATGCGCTGGCGTGACATTTCCATCAGGCCAAAATGCGATATACGGCCAACCTGAATACGGGCGCGATCATTTTTGAGGCAATCTTTAAGCTTCTTTTCAACGGCGCGATTGTTTCGCTTTTCTTCCATATCAATGAAGTCAATGACAATCAGACCGGCGAGATCGCGCAGACGCAACTGGCGTGCCACTTCTTCGGCAGTCTCCAGATTTGTCTGCAGGGCGGTATCTTCAATCGAGTGTTCGCGGGTTGCACGACCGGAATTGACATCAATAGCTACCAGCGCCTCGGTCTGGTCGATGACCAGATATCCGCCGGACTTCAGCGTCACCTGTTGACTCAGCATTTTGTCCAGTTGCTGTTCAATACCAAAACGGGCAAACATCGCCTGCTCATCGCTAAACAATTTCACATTTTTGGCGTGGCTGGGCATCAACATCTGCATGAAGTCGTGGGCTTCTTTATAGCCATTTTCGCCAGCCACCAGTACTTCACCGGTGTTTTTGTCGTAAAGGTCGCGGATGGAGCGTTTGATCAGGCTGCCTTCCTGGTAAACCAGGCAGGGAGCAGATGAGGAAAGGGTGAGGCTTCGCACATTTTCCCACAGGCGCATCAGGTATTCAAAATCGCGTTGTATCTCGGCCTTGGTGCGGCTTGCACCTGCAGTGCGAAGAATGACACCCATACCTTCGGGAACGTCAAGTTCCGAAGCAATAGCTTTGAGGCGTCGACGGTCGTCTGCATTGGTAATCTTGCGGGATATGCCGCCGCCTCGAGCAGTATTGGGCATTAATACCGAATAACGCCCGGCCAGTGACAGATAGGTGGTAAGAGCAGCACCTTTGTTACCGCGTTCCTCTTTGACTACTTGAACCAACATAACCTGGCGGCGTTTTACTACCTCCTGGATTTTATACTGACGACGCGGGCGTCGGCGCTGGGGCACTTCTTCCAGCGCATCCTGAGAACCGACCGATTCGATTTCAACGCTGTCATCACCATTTTCGTCGTCAGCTTTTGTTGATCTTTCACTGGATTTGCGTGAGCGTGAAGAGCGCTTTTTGCGACGGGTTTTTGGTTGGGTATCTTCTTCTTTAGCGGTAGTATCTACAGCATCAGAATCTGTCTGCTCGGCTTCCTGACTGGAAGTTTGTTCTTTTGTACTTGCAATCACTTCTTCTTCAACCACTTCTTCAGAAGCTTTTGTTTTGCGTGGTCGACGAGTGGAACGGGCGCGTTTTTTTGGTGCGGCTGCCGGTTCACCTTCATCTTCACCCGTTGCCTCTTCATCCGATGAAGGTTCTTCATCGGGGGCAGGCTCGGAAATGGAATCGGTCTCTATGATAGCAGCGATGGATTTGGGGTTGTCGTCGGAATCCTGAGGATTATCATCGGCGGAATTTGCCGATGCCTCTTCTTCGCTATCACCAGATGAAACGCTATCGTTTTTTTCATCGCTGGCTGCGTCTGATTTGCGTGAGGTGGTTTTTTTGCGTGGACGACGCTGACGGCGTTTGGGCTTGGTTTCAACGGGTTCTTCCGTGTCGCCAATATCATCTTCGCCGGTATCTTTTGTGTTAGGCTGTTCTTCAGACTCGATACTCTCGTTATCTTCCCGCGCCCGCTCCCGCCTGGCCTCGGCTGCGTCTTCTTCGAGCAGTGCCTGGCGGTCGGCCACAGGAATCTGATAATAGTCCGGGTGAATTTCATTGAAGGCGAGGAAGCCGTGGCGATTGCCGCCATAGTCAACAAAAGCAGCCTGCAACGAGGGTTCGACCCTAGTTACTTTTGCCAGATATATGTTGCCTTTTAACTGCCTTTTGTTTTGTGATTCAAAATCAAATTCTTCAATTCGGTTGCCGCGCAATACCACAACCCGGGTTTCTTCCGGGTGGGATGCATCGATAAGCATCTTGTTGCTTGCCATTTTGTATAAACTCCACAGGCAAATAGGCGCTTTCATCATCGATGGACAATCGTAATGGTCCACTAGGTCTGAAAGCGGTTTGCGGTTTGCTTGTCACATCGTGTTGATGGTCAAAGCACGCGCTGCCTGCAATTTGGGATTGGGGGTGCAAAAAATGGCGAGTTTCAAACGGTACAGACCCGGCATTATCAAGTGGAATGCGCGATGGCAAACCTTGCTGCAATCGAGCAGCGTCTCCTGGATAATGAGGAACATTGTTCATTGGCTCGTCTTTTACTTCCCAATCAGGATTAAAAATATGCCGGTTCAAGTGAGGATAAACCTCTGGAAAACCGGCGGTTTGCGCCAACGCGAAGGCTGGCAGTTGATTCGTTCGGGCGCTATATGCGTTCACCGACGATGTTTTCCGGCAGAATTACGTAATTACAAAAGAATTCTGCTCGAATTGGATAAATTGCCTTTATTACGGTGACCGGTCGCCTGATATTGTGCAGGCAAAGCCACGATTGTTTGTTGTTTTGGCCTGCGGAATGTCCGGCAATTCAAAAAACAAAGGTTTTTCTAACCGGTTGCCGCAATTACTGGCCGGGCCGAACTGTATATAGTCATACAAAGATGAATATTCAAAAAGTCCAATTAAAAAATATTTAGTCAAATGGACATACGGCCTCACTCCTTACTAAGCGCTTGTTAGCTTCAAAACAAGACTAAAGCGATGAAATTTCCTGATAGATGATGTTTTCTTACCCGGGGTTAAGAATTCTGACGCGTAATTTTGCTAAAATTTGCTATTATTGCGCTTGTGATTCCCTGCAACGTAAGAATTTTGTAATTATTGGCTCAGCTTTTAATCATCAGGAGTGAAACAGATAGTTTCATGAAATTTGGAAGATTGCTCCTTGCTCTGTTTATCGGGTTTTTGCATTTTCCCTATGCCGCTTTGGCGCAGCAGGTGGAAAGTGGTGCAAATTCGGCTGCCGGCAGACAACTGCGCGATAATATAATTTCTGGCGGTGATGAAAAGGCAGCAATGCAAACTGCCATTGCCTATAGTGGGCGATTGCTGGGTGATGGTGAAAGTGTACGTCTGTTGATTGAACTTGACAGCAAGGCTGATTTTCAACCCTTTTACATGAATAATCCGTTGCGGCTGGTCATTGACATGAGCAAAACCGCATTCCGTTTTCAGGAGCCCGAATTGATAGAACCGCGCGGGTTGGTCGAGGAATTGCGTTACGGGACAATGGCGCGCGAGCGCTCAAGAATAGTAATGTCTTTATCGGACCCGGTTAAAATTTCCGCTGAACAACTTCAACAAATTCAACAAGGGCGCTACCTCTACACACTTGACCTTGAAAAAATCAACATGGCCGATTTTGAGCGGCAAATTGAAAATCAGCGCGATACTGTGGGTAAAAGCGGTAATGTAGCCTCTAAAGGAGATCGGCTGAGCACATCAAGCAAAAGGCCCGGGCGCCTTACGATAGTGCTTGACCCGGGTCACGGAGGCATTGATGGCGGTGCAAATGGCGAAAACAATACCGTTGAAAAAGATCTGACACTTGAAATAGCCCGGATTCTTTCCAAAGCATTGAAGGCGGCAGGGCCTTTTGATGTTTTTCTTACCCGCGAAGAAGATTTTTTCATGTCGCTGAAAGAACGTCTGGAATTTACCAGGCGAAAGCGGGCAGATCTGTTTATCTCGATACATACAGATACGCTGGAGCAAAAAGATGTGCGTGGCGCTGCTGTTTATACGCTATCGCGTGAGGCTTCTGATGAGCTGGCAAAAAAACTGGCTGAAACCAAAAACCTGTCTGATGTGACAGCGGGACTGGCAGGCGAAGAAGCCCAGGGGGTTGTTGCCGATATCCTGGATGACCTGGCGGCGCGCGAAACCAAAAAATTCTCAATACGATTCGCGAGGCAGATCATCAATGTGTTTGGAAGCGAGATTAAACTGTTGAAAAATCCCCACAGGTTTGCTGCTTTTGGTGTGTTGAAAGACCCCAATGTGCCCTCAGTTCTGCTGGAATTGGGTTATTTATCAAACATTGAAGATGAAAAACTGCTGCAATCAGATAAGTGGAGAAATAAAATGGCACAGCATCTGGCGCAGGCCGTAGGTCATTTTTTTGCAAACAGGGTTCGGTGAGTGTAGATTTATGAGGATTGGGTAATCTTTAGTGATCAAGCACGGATCCGATTTGACTGGAAAATACGATATTGATGGCTTATGAGAACGTAACCAAGGGTTAACTACAACAATTTATTTGTCTATATTGCGATTCTGTTGGACTGACTGTTAAGATGACACGACATAGCCACAAATGTTTGAACCTATGGCCCAGCGGGGCAGGATATGATGTGGAATGATTCAGGAATGACTTTATGTTTTTACGACTGATCGGGTACTTTTTTGGCCTGGGCGTTTTAATTGCCGTTGTTGTTGCCGCCGGCCTTTATATATTTATTTCGGATCTGGCAAAAGATTTGCCTGATTACGAGGTGCTTAATGCCTATGAGCCGCCGGTAACCAGCAGGATATATGCAGGTGACGGCTCACTTATTGCCGAATATGCCAAAGAGCGCCGGCTGTACCTGCCTATTCAGGCGGTGCCTGACATGCTGAAAAATGCGTTTATTGCCGCTGAGGACAAGAATTTTTACAGCCATATCGGTATTGATCCGATGGCTTTGGGCCGTGCGATTATCAACAATGTTCAAAACTATGGCACGGGCAGAAGATCGCGTGGTGCATCAACCATTACGCAACAGGTGGCGAAAAACTTCCTGCTTTCCAATGAGCGCTCTTATATTCGCAAAATCAAAGAAGCGATATTGGCGCTGCGCATTGAGCAGGCCTATTCCAAAGACCGTATTTTAGAACTTTATCTGAACGAGATATTTTTTGGACTGGGTGCCTATGGCATTGCGGGAACGGCGCTGACTTATTTTGATAAATCCGTGCATCAGATAAATCTGCAGGAGGCGGCCTATATGGCAGCCCTGCCAAAAGCGCCGAACAATTATCATCCGTTTCGCAAAACCAAAGAAGCCATTGAACGGCGCAATTGGGTGCTGGACCGCATGCTGGCCAACGGGTTTGCCACAGCTGAGGAAGTTGAAAAAGCAAAGACCACACCTTTGGGTGTAAATCCGCGCCGTGGCTCATCCTATCTTTTCGCCGGAGAATATTTTTCCGAAGAAGTGCGTCGAGAGATTGTCGAACGGTTTGGCGTTGATGCGTTGTATGAGGGTGGATTATCCATTCGAACAACGCTTGATCCAAAACTACAAAAACTTGCACGCAAGTCGCTGCAAAACGGACTGATAAAATTTGATCAGGCCAGGGGTTATCGCGGTCCTGTCGCCAATGTGGAATCCGGCGTCGATTGGGGGAAAAGTTTCGGTGAACTTGAACCTATGAGCGATGTTCCTGAATGGAGACTGGCAGTGGTATTGGCAGCGGAAGATTCTACCATTACAGTCGGATTGCAGCCACGCAAACAAGCATCAGGTGCCCTAGGTGATGAGCGCGACAATGGTACAATTATACTGGATGACATGAAATGGGCGCTGACCCTGCGCACTGATGTTAAAAAAACCAGTAAGGTAAAGTTGGCGAGCGAAGTGCTGAAAATCGGTGATGTTGTGTTTGTGGAATCAGTTGGCGATGAGGCGCGACCCAATGCTTATTTCCTGCGCCAACCGCCGGAAGTCTCCGGTGCTATTGCCGTAATGGATCCCCATACAGGCAGGGTGCTGGCAATGGCAGGGGGCTTTTCATTCGCCAATTCTCAATTTAACCGCGCGACGCAGGCTTTGCGTCAACCGGGTTCTTCTTTCAAACCATTCGTTTATGCGGCAGCACTGGACAATGGCTATACTCCTTCTTCAGTGGTTTTAGATGCGCCAATCAAAGTTGATCAGGGTGCAGGTCTTGGAATATGGGAACCCAAAAACTATGGCAACAAATTTGCCGGTCCTTCAACATTGCGGCTGGGTATTGAAAAATCAAGAAACCTGATGACGGTTCGTTTGGCAAAAGATATGGGAATGCCGCTGGTAGCCGAATATTCAAAGCGCTTTGGTGTTTATGATAATCTGATGCCCGTATTGTCTATGGCGCTGGGTGCAGGCGAAACCACAGTTATGCGCATGGTGGCTGGCTATTCAGTATTGGCCAATGGCGGCAAGAAAATTACGCCTACACTGATTGACCGCATCCAGGACCGTTACGGTAAAACAATATTCAAACATGAAGAACGTATATGCGATAACTGCAATGCGACAAGCTGGGATAATCAGGAAGAACCGGTGCTCGTTGATACACGCGAGCAGGTCCTTGATCCGATGACGGCCTATCAGATTACTTCGATGATGGAAGGTGTAGTAAAACGCGGCACAGCCAGGTCAGTACAAAAGGTCAATGCGCCGATTGCGGGCAAAACCGGTACTACCAACGAAGAAAAAGATGCGTGGTTTGTTGGATACTCTGTCGACTTGGCAGTGGGTGTTTATATTGGTTATGACAATCCGCGCCCAATGGGCCGTGGAAGCACTGGTGGTGGATTGGCAGCACCGGTATTTACTGATTTCATGATCAATGCACTGAAAGATCAAAAGCCGGTGGAATTCCGGGTGCCACGGGGAATTAAGCTGCTGCCAATTGATGGTAAAACCGGCCTTCTTGCCAAAGCCGGACAGCCCGGAGTCATAATGGAAGCCTTCAAACCAGGCACCCGTCCACCGGATGTGTTTTCAGTTATCGGATTTGCCGATGACATGATTCGCGGAAAGTTGAGCGTTTCACCAGATGCCAATCGCGGAATAATTGATGGCACAGGTGGACTGTTTTAAACCGGTGAATTCCAGAATATACCTAGTGTTTGCCATCGGTTTTACCCGCCTTGCCCTATTGTAACAAATCACATAAACACATTTAATCATGACGATTCCGAACAACCACCCGCGCTCGTTTGCGGGACTGGATAGGAGAAGCAAATGCCTGCAACTATTAACCTGAAATTCCCTGATAATTCTGAACGCCAATTTGATTCGGGCGTTACCGGTCGCGATGTGGCTGAAGGAATATCAAAGTCTCTGGCAAAAAAGGCCGTTGCCATCAGCCTTGATGGCGAATTATGCGATCTTGCAGATGAGATCATGGCCGATGGCGCAATTGAGATTATTACCCGCAGCGATGAACGCGCCCTTGAATTGATCCGCCACGATTGCGCCCATGTGCTGGCTGAGGCTGTTCAGGATTTATGGCCGGAAACGCAGGTAACAATTGGTCCGGTGATTGAAAACGGCTTCTATTATGATTTTGCCCGCGACACACCGTTTACACCGGAAGATTTACCGGTAATCGAAAAGAAAATGCGCCAGATAATTGCGCGCAACGATAAATTCACCAAGGAAGTCTGGACACGCGAACAGGCAAAGGCATTTTTTGCCGATAAAGGCGAAACCTACAAAATCGAGTTAATCGACACTATTCCGGAAGATCAGGAATTGAAGATTTATAAGCAGGGAGAATGGGCGGATCTTTGTCGCGGTCCTCATATGCGTTCAACTGCCGATATCGGAAATTCATTCAAGCTGATGAGCGTTGCCGGGGCCTATTGGCGCGGTGATTCAGACAATACGATGCTGACGCGTATCTACGGCACTGCATTTGCCGACGATAAACAGCTCAAGCAATATATGTTTATGCGAGAGGAAGCCGAAAAGCGTGACCATCGTAAACTCGGGCGTGAAATGGATTTGTTTCATTTCCAGGAAGAAGGCCCCGGTGTGGTATTCTGGCATTCAAAAGGCTGGCGCTTATTCCAAAACCTGGTGAGCTATATGCGCCGCCGCCAGGACGAACACGGCTATGAAGAGGTCAACGCTCCGCAGATTCTTGACAAAGCGATGTGGGAAACCTCCGGTCACTGGGAGTGGTATCATGAGAATATGTTCATCACGCAGACCGAAGATGACCGCGTGTTTGCCATTAAACCAATGAACTGCCCTTTCCATATTGAGATTTACAAAACAAAGTTGCGTTCTTATCGCGATTTACCTTTACGTTGGGCTGAACTTGGAACAGTTTATCGTTACGAAAAAAGTGGTGTTCTTCACGGACTTTTGCGTGTGCGCGGGTTTACACAGGATGATGCACACATTTTTTGTTCGAAAGAGCAAATTGAAGATGAAATTATTGAAGTGATTAGGTTTTCGAATTTAATGTGGAAGCAATTTGGATTTGAGACTCTTAAATATTATGTCTCTACACGTCCAGATAAAGTAACTGGAAATGATGAGTTGTGGGAACAAGCAACACGCTCACTTGAGGTTGCACTTGAGAAAGAAGGTCTTGAATATGAAATTGATGAAGGTGGTGGTGCGTTCTACGGACCTAAAATTGATATCAAGATAAAAGATGCTTTAAATCGCGAGTGGCAAATGAGTACAATCCAATTCGATTTTAACTTGCCTGAACGTTTTAACATGAAATATATTGGTGAAGATGGTAAAGAGCATCGTCCATTTATGGTACACAGAGCATTGCTTGGTTCCATAGAAAGATTTATGGGTGTTTTAATAGAGCATTATGGAGGAGCATTTCCAGACTGGTTAGCTCCAGTGCAAGTAGCAGTTATTCCAGTTTCACAAAACTATTTCGATTATGCTCAAAAAATCGTATCTTTATTGTTCGATGAAAATATAAGAGTTGAATTCGATAAAAGAAACGAAAAAATTGGTTATAAAATTCGCGATTGGGAGACTCAAAAGACTCCTTATATGTTAATACTTGGCGAAAAAGAGATGACTAAAGGAACTATTTCAGTTCGTAAACATAAACATGGTGATCAAGGTGAAACAAGTATTGATGAATTTGTTTCTAATCTGAAAAAATCTGTGAAAAACAAAATTAATAACAATTAGCGGAGGTTAGCTATCGGCTTTAATCCAAAGTATAACAACAAACCTAAGAATAAAAACAGAACTAATAGAGAATTATTAGATCTAAAAGAAGTAAGACTTCTTGATTCTGATGGAAGTGCACTTGGTATTTTTACTGCTCAAATAGCTCTTCAAAAAGCGGAGGAGAAAGAACTAGATTTAGTTGAGATTGCACCTAATGCAAAACCTCCTGTTGTTAAGATTATTGATTATGGAAAATTTGTTTACGAGCAACAAAAAAGAGATAAAATTCAGAAAAAGAAACAGCATGTTACAATCTTAAAAGAAATTCGTTTACATCCAAACA
>JAKISV010000106.1 GCA_021648425.1 Rhizobiaceae bacterium | reverse complement strand
AGGACGTCATAAGCGAAAAGCCGCAAAAGGACAGCTCAGTTGCCAATGAACCCGAAGAAGAAACCTATCCAGAAATTGAACGCGATCTGGATAAGCTGCCGTTTCCTGTTCGCCGCATGCGCGAATTGATTTTGGAAGCGGCACTCAGCGGAGATATCGAAAAACTTCGCCCGCTGGTTGGTGTCGGCGATGATGTAACGATGCTTTCGCTTGGTGGAGTGGAAACAGACCCTGTCGACAATCTTAAAGCCCAGTCAGGTGATGAGGAGGGCCACGAAATTCTGGCTATATTATCTGAAGTGCTCGAAAGCGGTTATGTCCTGATGGGTGAGGGCACGCAAAATGAACTTTATGTATGGCCCTATTTTTTCGCCTGGCCTCTGGACAAATTGAGCCCTCAGCAAAAAGTGGAGCTTTATCGGCTGGTGACTTATGGTGACTACGAGGAGATGGAATCGTTTGGCGCTTATATTTTTTATCGTCTTGGCATAACACCACGCGGGCGCTGGCGGTTTTTTGTCTCCGGTGATTGAAATAGCGCCTGTCTTCTGCCACACAGCGTAATTCCAAAACTAACCGGGGAAATTCCATGGCCCAACAATATTCAAGCGAGCTAGCCAACCGCGCACTGCTGAAAATAGGCGGTGAGCAAGCGGAAGTATTTCTCCAGGGAATTTTAACCGGTAATGTAGAAGACATTGCTGACAAAAGTGCGGGTTTCAGCGGTCTGCTCAGCCCCCAGGGCAAAATTCTGTTTGACTTCTTTGTCATTCGAGACGGGAAATCATTCCTGATTGACGTTGATAAAACTCTGGAAGACGAACTGTTGAAACGCCTGACATTCTATCGGTTGCGCGCCGATGTGACGTTAGAAGCTGTAAAGGATGGCACCCGAATTTTTGCCCTTTGGGGAGGCAGTAAACCAGATAGCGATGGGGCTATTATTGCCGCTGACCCCCGGCTTGCCAAATTGGGTTGGCGTCAATACTCATCCGCAAATCCGGTTGATGCCATAACAAAACCGGCCGCAGAGTACCACGCCCACCGCATTGAACTGGGCATGCCGCAAGGTGGTGAAGATTACACCTATGGGGCAACGTTTCCCCATGAAGCACTCTATGATCAAAACAATGCCGTCGATTTTTCAAAAGGCTGTTATGTTGGCCAGGAGGTAATTTCGCGCGTGCATCACCGTGGCACCGCGCGCAAACGCATTATTCAGGTCTCAACAGAGACTGAGCTGCCTGCAAAAGGCACGCAGATAATAGCTGATGGCAAGACCCTGGGTGAAATGTGCTCGGTTTCAAACCGCAACGGCCTGGCAATCCTGCGCCTCGACCGGGTTCGCGATGCCCATGCTGCCGATAGCAAAATATCGGCTGATGGTATCGATCTTAATATACAAATCCAATCCTGGGCTGATTTTGGCTGGCCCGATGCCAAGTAATTCAATATGAGCAACAATCACTCTAAACCAGCAGTTCAGGCCCGCGCCTGGCAACGCATGTTATCAGGCAGACGGCTTGATCTTCTGGACCCTTCGCCCCTTGATGTGGAGATAAGCGACATTGCTCACGGTCTTGCCCGGGTTGCACGCTGGAATGGCCAGACCAAAGGCCCGAATGCTTTTTCCGTGGCCCAGCACTCAGTGTTGGTATGGCAGATATCATTGCGTCTAAAACCGCAACTGTCCGCCAACTGGCAATTAATGGCGCTGTTGCACGATGGGCCGGAATATGTGGTTGGCGACATGATTTCACCATTCAAAGCGGTAATCGGCGGCGACTATAAATTACTGGAAGAGCGGCTGTTGTCCGCCATTCATCTGCGTTATTCGCTCCCCGCCACCACTCCGCAGAAATTGAAGACATTTATCAAAAGAGCCGACAAAATCGCCGCATATTTTGAAGCCACTCATTTAGCCGGATTTACCACTGCCGAAGCGCTGAAATATTTTGGTAAACCTGGCGAAATGAATCCCGAAGGCCTGACCATTAACCCGCTTACTACCCATGGCGCTCAAAAACAGTTCATGCAGGTTTTTCAATCCCTGGAAAATTTGCGTCAGGAGAATAACCAGTGATGTCATCCCATGCCGTGCAGATTGCGTTGAGTGCTGTGATTATATGCTTGCAGGATAATTATCCCGCTATCCTGCGCAATTCGGGAAGCGATGATGTGTTTGCCGATGCGTTGCCTTTTGGAATGTTTAACCCTGAAACCCACAAAACCCTGGAAGGTGGCCTGCGCAGTTGGGTGACAGAAAAAACCGGATTGAGTTTAGGATATTGCGAGCAATTGCAGGCGTTTGACGATAAATCTCCCAACAAAGCTGATGGTTCACTGCATACCGTAAATTTGGGCTATCTGGCTCTTAGTGCAAGTGGCACAGGCAAAAATACTATTCCGGGAAATCTCGCTGCAAGCTGGAAAAGCTGGTACGCTTTTTTCCCCTGGGAGGATTGGCGTGCGCGAAGGCCCGAAATAATAGATGAACTGATCATTCCAGCCCTGAACAAATGGGCCGCTCATGAGGGTGCTTACGCCACCACTGAGGAAATTTCCCCCGCCCATACCCGCATCAAACAGGCATTTGGCTTTAATAACAATGATTGGAATGATGAGCTGGTAGTTGAGCGCTATGGATTGCTTTATGAAGCGGGGCTGGTGGTAGAGAGTATTCGCGACGGCAATTCATCTCATAAACCCGGCAATGCCCCTTTGGGTGCGGCTATGGCAGACAATGGCCGCTTCATCCTTGCCACTGCAATGGCCAGTCTGCGAACAAGGCTCAAGGTTCGTCCGGTGATATTTGAATTGATGAGTGATGAATTCACCCTGACCGGGCTCCAACAAAGCGTCGAAAGCCTGTGTGGTCGCTCTTTGCACAAGCAAAATTTTCGCCGTCAGATCGATAACGCCAATCTGGTTGAGCCAAGTGGTACGACTTCCCAGACAACCGGGGGAAGACCAGCGGCTCTTTACCGGTTTCGAAAACAGATTATCAATGAATATACCGCCAGGGGAATTAGAACCGGAGGAGGGTAGCTGTAAATTCAGCTCCTACCCGGATTTCAGTTTTTCTGCCACCCTTGCAATTGCCTCCTCACGACTCTTAAAAATATGTTCGGGTCTGACAGCCTTAAGCGAATGCAATGCTTCGAGTGTTTCAAGCGCCTGACCGCTTAATCCACTGACATAAACATATTGCGTTTGCGCAACCGCATCACTCAACAGGTCTTCAATTGCCATGGCCGCAGATGTATCAAGCCAGGCCGTATGGGTAAAATCAAATATCATCGCCACATTGCCCGATACGCCCATGCCAATCGTGTGGGTTAACTGGCGTGCAGAAGCGTAGGAGAAGCGTCCGCGCATGGTGATAATTCCAACCTTGGGAAAAATTCCCTCCAGATATTTTTGCTCTTCCGGCGTCAATTCACCTTCCTCAGGATCAAGCGCCAGCGCATCAACTCCTTCCATTTCAAACTTTTCCGTGTGACTTGCTGTAACAAAAGAGGCCAGTATCAGGCCAACAGCCACCGCTGTAATCAAATCAATAAACACCGTCATCGCCAGCGTAATCGCCATTACCACAACCTGATCACGTGGTGCGCGCTTGATGCGTTTGAGATATTTCCAGTCAATAATATCCCAACCAACCTTCATCAGAATTCCTGCCAGGGCCGCATGGGGAATTTGCTCGGCCAGCGGGCCAAGGCCAAGCACCAGTCCCAGCAATATCAGCGCATGCAACGCGCCTGAAAGCTGTGTTTTACCACCTGCGCGCACATTGATAACCGTACGCATTGTTGCGCCCGCTCCCGGCAATCCCCCAATCAGGCCCGCTGCGATATTACCAATGCCCTGGCCGATGAGTTCCCTGTCTGAATGGGGCCGGGTACGGGTGATCGAATCCGCCACCAGCGAGGTCAGCAGGCTGTCAATCGAACCCAGCAACGCCAGAACCAGGGCAGGGGCCAGCAGGCTTGGCAGCAATGAAGGCGAGATATCGGGAATGGCAATTTGTGGAAATCCCGTCGGCACATTGCCAATCACCGGTGCTGCGGTAAAAAACAGCATCGCCACCAATGTTCCCGCTAATAATGCAGCCAGCGGGGAGGGCAGGATGTTTGACAGTTTGGACGGCCAGAATATTGAAACCAGCAAGGTGATCACTGCCACAACAACCGCATCAACATTCATTAATGAAGGTATGCTGCCCCATTGGGAAATCACCCCCACCGGCCCGCCACTGGCAGTCGGCAACCCGAAAAACGGCAAAGTCTGAATAAGGATGATGATCACCCCGATGCCCGACATGAAACCAGACACTACCGCGTGAGGCGTATAGGAAATATATCGCCCCACTTTGATCAGGCCGAACATGATTTGCATCAGCCCGGCCATGATCACGATTGCAAAAGCCGCAGCAATATTGTCCGCATATTGCACAACAACGGCAGCCATAACGATAGTCATCGGCCCGGTGGGTCCTGAAACCTGCGAACGGGTGCCACCAAAAACTGCTGCAAAAAACCCCAGGGCAATTGCGCCGTAAAGCCCGGCAATCGGACCAATCCCTGATGCAACGCCAAACGCCAGCGCAAGAGGCAGAGCAGCAACAGCTGCTGTCAGTCCGCCATAAACATCGCCGCGAATATTGCTTAACAGGTTGATCTTCATTGGTTTTGTTTTCCCAGATCATCAATAAATTTTACCCGCTCATCGGGCGCGCGAATGGCTCTTGGAATATATACATTACGTTCGAGGAAATGTCCGGTGAGTGTAAACCCTGATATCAGTTCCTCTGTTGAAACTAAAACGTCACTGCTTTCGCGACCAGGCATAAAATGCGGCAAAGTCAGCAGGCTGGCCGCCCAGGGTTGCCCCTCTTTTTCACAAACCGCACAACCTGATTTTGGTGATACCCATTTTAAATCCTGTTTGGTACCCGAGACCACGCACTGCGTAAGGTTCAGGCCAAAACCCAGTTCTTCCAGCAGGGCAAGTTCGAAGCGAATAATCAGGCGCGCACAGATTAAGGGGTCGTGGGCATGGTCCAGGACAATATTTGCAGCTTCATACATTGGTGCATGGGCATCGCGCTCGGCCAGCAGGCGAAGATGCGCTGCAAGAATTTGAATGGTGAAAAGACTGGAACGTGCCGTCATCAGTGAAGCCGCGCGCAGCTTGTCGGGCTCGATCAGGTAATAGCCCAGATGTTCATCCAGTCGTGCGCGCCAGGTAACATGGATCAGGTTTCCTGATTGCAATACCGGGCGCATTTTACGTGAGCGCCCGCCACGAACAAGCCCCAGATGCCGCCCGTGTTCACGCGTCATCAGTTCAACAATGGCACTGGTTTCGCCATGGTTGCGCACTCCCAGTACCAGTGCGTGATCTTTCCACTCCATCGCCAGCCCGTTAACTGTTAAGTTTGAAGTAACTGATAGTCAGATTAAACCTGTCGGTTAAGAAATAGTAGTTTACCGTGGAAATTCCAGTCCCATTTCCCGATAACGCTCCGGATCATTAATCCAGTTCTCGCGCACTTTTACAAATAAAAACAAATGCACCTTTTCACCAACGGCCTCTGAAATTTCTTTTCGCGCCGCCATTGATATAGCCTTGATTGTCGCGCCGGATTTGCCAATGACAATTTTTTTCTGGCTTTCACGCTCCACATAAATCACCTGCTCAACACGCACTCCGCCTTTGGGTTCAGGGGCCCAGTTTTCCGTTTCCACATGGGAAGCGTAAGGCAGTTCCTGGTGCAATCTCAAAAACAGTTTTTCGCGGGTGATTTCAGCGGCCAACTGGCGCAAAGGCAGATCGGAAATCTGATCTTCCGGGTAAAGCCAGGGCCCCTGGGGCAATTGTTTAGCCAGATAATCCAGCAGATCGGTACAGCCATCACCTTTAAGGGCGCTGATCATGAATGTGCGTTCAAACGATGTTATCTCATTGGCCTTTGCCGCCAGAGCGAGCAGAACATCGCGCGAAACACAATCAATTTTATTCAACAGCAGGATGGTAGGCTGTTTGATCTTGTTAAGGGATTTAAGGATCTCTCTAACCGCCTCGGTAATTCCGCGCTCACAATCAATAAGCAACGCAACAATATCAGCATCGTGTGCACCAACCCATGCCGAAGACACCATCGCCGTATCAAGTCTGCGGCGGGGTTTGAAGATGCCCGGCGTATCTACAAATATTATCTGCGCTTGATGATGAATGGTAATTCCACGAATGATCGACCGCGTTGTTTGTACCTTGTGGGTAACAATTGAAACTTTGGCGCCGACCAGTTGGTTCATCAACGTGGACTTACCCGCATTGGGCGCGCCAATCAGCGCTACAAATCCGGCTCTGGTTGGCAAAGGTTTATTCAATGTATCGCATCCTCAGCATTCCACACACCTTCTTGAAGTAACATCTTGCCCGCTGCATCCTGTTCGGCAATGCGTTTGGAACTGCCGACACCTTCGGTCTCTTTTCGCCCATCCACATATACTGCCACAGTGAAAATCGGGTCATGATCGGGGCCGGATCGCGATTTTTCGCGATATTTGGGCGTGCCCAGTTTTTTGGCGTGGGACCATTCTTGTAATTCAGTTTTGGAATCGCGGCGCGCGGCTGCGTCGTCATATAGCCGTGTTCCCCAGAACCTGTCGATAAAATCGTTTGCTGCTTTCAGGCCGCCGTCGAGAAATACCGAAGCAATAATCGCCTCCAAAACATCAGCACGAACATTTTCCATTCGTCTGCCCGTCAGCTGTTTGAGGTCGCCACCGGTACGGATAAATTCGTGCAACGCCAGTTCATCAGATATTCTTGCCAGGGTTTTCCCGTTCACCAATGAATTCAGACGCAGCGATAACTCACCCTCATTGGCCTCAGGAAAGTTTTCAAACAGCATTTGAGCGACAATAAGCCCCAGGACCCTGTCCCCCAAAAATTCCAGTCGCTCATATTGAAAATGGTCATCAGATTTTTTACGCACACTGGCATGAGTAAGTGCACGTTCAATATTGGCATATTTACTGAACTGATATCCCAGCCGGGATTCCAGGTTGCCAAACCGTTTGCGCCCTCGCTCGATGCTGTTTGTCGACAAAGATGAATTCCTTTTAGTGGCTGAGCACATCATAGGCCGGTAAAAAACCGCTCACTTCGTATTGTACTAAACCAGCGCCAGAATGCCAACGGGTGAGCGCCATCGCTGACTGAGAAGAATACAAATTTAGCCCGCCCCACCAGATTTTCCGCAGGCACAAAACCAACCGCATAGCGGCTATCAGACGAATTATCACGATTGTCACCCATCATGAAATAATGACCGGCGGGCACTTCAAACACATTGGTATTATCACCATCGCTGAGCCTGATATCAAGCGTATCATAAGAAACTCCGTTGGGCAGGGTTTCGGTATATATTGGCACTGAAACACCTGACCGCTGATCGAGAAAATCCCCTTTGCGTTCGCGTTTGACTGCCACTCCATTGATATAAAGCAGACTGTCAATCACCTGAATTTTGTCGCCGGGAAGACCAACTACCCGCTTAATGTAGTCAATCTGAGGATTGGGAGGAAACTTGAACACCGCCACATCACCACGCACCGGCTTTCCTTCCCATATGCGTCCCTTGAACCCCATATCCAAACGTGAATCGATTGAATAGCGCGAATAGCCATAACTGAATTTACTGACAAACAGATAATCACCCACCAGCAGGTTGGGCATCATCGAGCCTGAGGGTATTGAGAACGGCTGGAACACCAGGGTGCGCACAACTATCGCCAGCAATAAGGCCTGCAGAATTATCTTGATAAACTCCCAGGTGGAGTTTTCTTCTTTGCCGGAAGAATCCGGTTTCGCTGATGCGTCTTCACTCACTGCCAATAATCCTGTGTCAAATGGGAATCGAAAATATCGCGGTCACGATTGGCATGCAAACTAGACTTTTCGGTGTCAACACACAATGGCAATCTTGTTCAATTTTTAGCATTTTCTTCAGCGACGAAGCGTGGGTGTCAAAACCATGAAATTTACTCCAAAAACCTTTTCAGATCACTTCACAATCGGCGTATCAGGCATAAATGCATGGGCAACAAATGCAAAAGTCACATCATAAACAACGTCAAGCGCTTTACCGTCTTTCATTCGTGTCACCACCACATTGCCAACTTCCCTGCCATCAGAAATCCTGGAAGTATCCAACGCAGAAGCCTGCCCTTCACTCCAGGTGATTTCATAGCCGCCGACACTCATTTTACCTTTTTCGCGCACACTCAATACGGCGACTGCAAGCGGTGCTTCTTTATCCTGCACCACAACCACCCGCTCCATCGGATCGATGCCTTCGGGCATTTCACCATTATACAGGAATGGTTTTGCCGCAGAATCGTAGCCGGTATAAGGGTTGATACCGTAACTCGACAGGCTCGCCGTTGAGCCTGTTTCACCAGCCAGCACTTTGCCATTGGGGAAGCGTTTTTTGAAATTGGCAAATGATTCCATCCGCGAAGGGATCATTTTCAGTCGCTTGCCGACATATTCGCCAATCAGCGCCTCGCCGGTAAATTGCTGCCACCAGGTTTCTGTTTGGCGGTCATACATCACCAGATCAGAATTGCGCAAACGCCCGGTAGTGCCAAAATCATGCTTTTTGCCATCAATCATCGCATCAAATATCACAGCCGAATTGCAAAGCGGGCAAAAAGTAACCGTCACCGCTTGTCCGCCAATTACATCATTGGCAATCTCATGGCGCATCAACACGCTCAAAGGATAAGCGCGCGCATCACCATTGATTTCAACGCCAATCACCGGGTCGCGATCACTCAGCGCTCCTGCTTCTTCAATTGAAACAAATTTGGGATTGTTAATCGCCGCAATACCATCCTTGGGCGGGCCGCCGGAGATGATAGAGGAAACATCAATATTGGTGTTGGTGAAATCAGTTTTCCAGTTTTCCCACGATAACGGTCGCGGTTCGGCGAATGCTGGTGTCGTAGCGCTGGCGATTGCAATCCAGATGGCACCGGCAACAGCCACCAATTTGTGCTTCTTGTAGGCCATGATAATCTCCCTATTTAACTTTGAAAGAACTATGCCATCTCACACCACAACACTACCAGACACGCGTGATCATATCTTAATAAAGTTTGTGTCATCTGTCGGTGGCAATAGGGCGCTCAACTGAACTATAATGATGATAATTATTAACGCTGGAGTCCGATATGTGCGGCAGATTTTCACTGACTGCCACCCCTGAAGAAGTGGCTGAACTGCTGGGGCTGGATATGCTTGAAGCCTTTCCGCCGCGCTACAATATTGCGCCGACCCAGCCCGTATTGATGGCCAATATCAATGCGGCCAATAAGCGGGTGGCAACACTGGTGCGCTGGGGGCTGGTTCCAGCCTGGGTAAAGGAACCCAAAGAGTTTTCCCTGTTGATCAATGCGCGTTGCGAAACTGCTGGCACCAAACCCTCGTTCAGAAACGCCATGCGCCACCGCCGAACATTAATTCCCGCATCGGGTTTTTACGAATGGAAGCGTTCCGGCGAGAAAAAGCAGGCGTACTGGGTGCGCTCGGCCAATGGAAATATCGTCATGTTTGGTGGCCTGATGGAAACCTGGGCCGGGGCTGACGGCAGTGAAATCGATTCAGGCTGCATCCTCACCACTGCCTCAAACGCCCAACTTTCCAAAATCCATCACCGCATGCCGGTGGTTATCAAGCCGGAAGATTACGAACGCTGGCTCGACTGCAAAACACGCGAGCCGCGAGATGTCGCCGACCTCACGGCCCCCATAGAGGAGGGTTATTTTGAAGCAGTCGCGGTGAGCGAACTGGTAAACCAA